>NZ_SMAL01000001.1:300000-520913 GCF_004342165.1 Natranaerovirga pectinivora
CAACAATTGGAATAGTAATAACAGCAGACGGTTCTTTTGGTGAATTAGAACGACACAATTATTTAGCGCCAGAAGAAAGAACCATCTCTGAACTTAAAAAACTTAAAAAACCGTTTGTCGTTTTATTAAATTCAGCTAGACCTCACTCTGATGAAACTAAGTTATTGGCTGAGGAGTTAGTGGAAAAATATGATGTTTCTGTTTTACCTGTAAATTGTGAACAATTAAGAAAAGACGACATAACAAAAATTATGGAAAAAGTCTTACATGAGTTTCCTGTATCTGAAATTGACTTTGATGTTCCAAAATGGATTGAAATGCTTCCAGAAAATCATTGGATTAAAGAAGATTTACTATTAAATGTAAAAGAGATATTATCTAATGTAGATTTAATAAGAGATGTGCAAAAAGATAGTATTAAATTTCCTGAAAGCCAATATATTAAAGCATTTAGACTTGATAAGATTGATATGTCTGAGGGATGCGCTAAGATAAAAGTTGAATTTGATGATGAATATTATTATAAAGTTCTTAGTGATTTATTAGGAACTGAAGTTCAAGGAGAATATCAATTTATTTCTCTTATTAAAAAATTCTCAATTATTAAAAGTGAGTACTCAAAAGTATCCAAAGCTTTAGAGGATGTAAAATTCAAAGGCTATGGTATTGTTGCGCCATTACTTGATGAAATTAATTTAGATTCACCTGAAATCATCAAACATGGCAGCAAGTATGGGGTGAAAATTAAAGCTACGGCTCCTAGTATCCATATGATTCGTGCCAATATTGAAACGGAAGTTTCTCCAATTGTTGGAACTGAGAAACAAAGTGAAGAATTGGTTAGTTATTTAATGAGTGAAGCGGAGACTGATCCAAGAAAAATATGGGAATCTAATATCTTTGGAAAGTCATTACAGGATTTGGTTAATGAAGGTTTACAGAATAAGATTTTTAGAATGCCAGAGGACAGTCAAGTTAAGTTGCAAGAAACGTTACAAAAAATTGTTAATGATGGTAGTGGCGGTTTGATTTGTATTATAATTTAAGTTTTAGTTATAAGGAAGGAATAGCAGATATGCTATTCCTTTTTAGGTGGTGAGTGGATTTTGATTATATATAAGTTCCAGAAACCCGCAACCATCCTTGGTTGCAAGGGTTTCGCTACGCCATCCTTGGCTACGCTATTACACTTATATATAATAAAAATCCTTGGTCCCTAAGTTGTCTATAGTCTGGAAGGAATAGCAGAAATGCTATTCCTTTTTAGGTGGTGAGTGGATTTTGATTATATATAAGTTCCAGAAACCCACAGCCATCCTTGGTTGCAAGGGTTTCGCTACGCCATCCTTGGCTACGCTATTACACTTATATATAACAAAAATCCTTGGTCCCTAAGTTGTCTATAGTCTGGAAGGAATAGCAGAAATGCTATTCCTTTTTAGGTGGTGAGTGGATTTTGATTATATATAAGTTCCAGAAACCCACAGCCATCCTTGGTTGCAAGGGTTTCGCTACGCCATCCTTGGCTACGCTATTACACTTATATATAACAAAAATCCTTGGTCCCTAAGTTGTCTATAGTCTGANNNNACAGCCATCCTTGGTTGCAAGGGTTTCGCTACGCCATCCTTGGCTACGCTATTACACTTATATATAACAAAAATCCTTGGTCCCTAAGTTGTCTATAGTCTGAAAGGAATAGCAGAAATGCTATTCCTTTTAATGTGTAGAAACAAAGGTAATTTATAAGTAAAATAATTGAAATAGCATATACTAAATACTGTTATATAAATGGTATAAGATGTTAAAAATTATATGGATTAATGTTATAATATAAAAATGGGTAAAATATTTACGAACTATTTTAATAAAAAATTTAGTGAAAGAATAAAGGGGATAAAATAATGAGAGATGTATATATATATACTGATGGCGCTTGTCGAGGAAATCCTGACGGACCAGGGGGATATGGGGTAGTTCTAGAATATGAGGACAAAGAAGGTATCAAACATATTAAAGAGCTATCACAAGGCTATAAGGGAACCACAAATAACAGAATGGAACTGATGGGGGTTATTAAGGGCTTAGAAATACTAAAAAAACCTTGTAATGTAAAAGTTTTTACAGATTCCCAGTACATTGCCAATGCCTTTAATCAAAATTGGTTAAACAATTGGATTTTAAACAATTGGACAAGAGGCAAGAAAAAAGAGCCTGTTAAAAATATAGATCTATGGAAAATGCTATTAAAGGCAAAAGAAGGCCATAAAGTTGAATTTATATGGGTAAAAGGTCATGCGGGTCATCTTCAAAATGAACGTTGTGACAAATTGGCAACAAAAGCAGCAGATGGATCTGATTTACTAGAGGATATAGGTTATATAAAAGAGTAAAAATATACATAATCCAATTGCCTTATTCATAAGTTTATACGAGTTATAAATTTGGAGGTAGGATTATATATGAAGCGAGTGAGTGCCCTTAGATATAGAAGACGGTATATGAAAAAGTTTAATAAAAGAAGTGTCTTTTATCATCAATTAATCAGAGCATTTTGTTTAGCCTTAATTGTTAATTTTATGGTGTTAAGACTACATAATTACCATTATCCAATAACAATAAAAAACTATGATTTAAATACTATAGCAGATTTTCATATTCATAATGAACTTTTAGCTAGTATTAAAGGTTATTCTAATGAAAAAAATTTAGATTTTTATAAAATATTAATTGATACTTTAATACAAAATGATTTTAGACTATTAAATACAGAAGAAATCAATATTGCTAAAAGAAATAATGTTAAAAAGAATAGAGAATATAAGGCTTTAGAGACAATTTATAAAATGATATTAGAAGATCTTGTTTATTTTCCTATTCCTAACAACCTTAACTCAAATGAAGTCGGGTATTATTATCAAGACACTTGGTTAGCAGATAGATCCTTTGGTGGCGATCGATTGCATTATGGAACAGATATAATGGATAGTAGTAATATAAGAGGGTATTTACCATTAATAAGTATAACAGATGGTGTTGTAGAAAATATGGGGTGGCTAGAAAAGGGTGGCTATAGGATAGGAATAAGGGCCCCTTCAGGTGCTTACTTTTATTATGCACACTTATATAATTATGCTGAAGGTCTTCAAATAGGCGATACAATAAGAGCAGGACAGTTAATTGGTTTTATGGGTGATAGTGGTTATGGAAGTGAAGGTACAATAGGAATGTTTGATGTCCATTTGCATTTAGGAATTTCCCTACCACTAGAGGACAAAAATGATGAATTCTGGATTAATCCTTTTTGGGTATTAAAATATGTAGAAAATAATAAAATAAATTCATGGTATTAATGAATTCATATGTTATAATATATGTGGAAAAAATTATAAATAGATTATTCTGGAGTGAAATAGTTATGGAAATACAATTGTGGAGAGAAATTCTTTTACCGTATGAACAAGCAGTACAAGAACTTAAAATTAAATTTGAAAGTATTATAAATGAACATAGAATGTTAGGCAATTATTCTCCTATAGAGTTTGTTGATTGTAGAGTAAAAAAAATATCGAGTATTTTGGAAAAAGCACAAAAAAAGAATATTGCAATTAACAAAATAGAAGAAGAAATAGAAGATATAGCTGGCATAAGAATCATATGTCAGTTTGTTGAAGATATAGATAGAGTAGTTGAAATCATAAAAAGTAGAAAAGATATGGAAGTAAAATATGAGAAAGATTATATAGCCAATACGAAAGAAAGTGGTTATAGAAGTTATCATATTATTATTTACTATCATGTGTATACAGCCCAAGGAGATAAAAGAATACAAGCAGAAATACAAATTCGTACTCTGGCAATGAACTTCTGGGCTACTATTGAGCACTCCTTACAATATAAATACGAGAGAAATATGCCTAAAGAGATTCAAGAAAGGCTACTTAGTGCAGCAGATGCGGTCCTTCATTTAGATAAAGAAATGTCTGTTATTAGAAATGAGATTATAACAGCACAAGATAAATTTAATTTTAAATCTAATATAATCGCAGATATATTAAACAATATACAGAATCTATATAAGGTAGCCAATAAAAAAGAAGTAGAAAAAATACAGGAACAGTTTTATTCTATTTTCAAAGAAGAAAACATAGACAAACTTGTAGAATTTAATAAACATTTGGATATCATAGCAGAAGGGTATAGAGCACAAAGTTTAAGTTAGGTGATTATATGGCTATTTATGGCATTGGAGATTTGCACTTAAGTATAAATTCAAATAAGCCAATGGATATATTTGGTAAAAAATGGATTGATCATATTCATAGGATAAAAAAACACTGGTTAGAGTGTGTCAAAGAAGACGACTTGGTATTGATTCCAGGAGATATATCTTGGGCATCAACAATTGAAGAGGCAAAAGAAGATTTGAATTTTATCAATGATTTAACAGGAAAAAAAGTATTTATAAAAGGTAACCATGATTATTGGTGGCAGTCGTTACAAAAAATGCAGGAAGCCTATCCTGCATTTCATTTTATACAAAACAATTCAATAGTATACAAGGATACCATAGGTATATGTGGATCAAGAGGGTGGATTTGCCCTAAAAGTCAAGGATTTAATGAATCAGATCAAAAAATTTATTATAGAGAATTGAATCGGTTAGAATTATCTCTTGAATCTTTGTCTTCTAAGATAAAGGACATCATCCTGTTACTACATTATCCACCAACTAATGAAAGCAAAGAACCCTCTGGATTTACAGAGCTTATAGAAAAATATAAGGTAAAGGATGTACTCTATGGCCATTTACATAGCGAAGAAAGCTTTAATACATCCTTACAAGGAATGCACAATGGAACAGAATACCATTTAGTGTCAAGCGACTACCTTAACTTTAAATTAAAAAAGATTAGGGATAAGAATCACAGTTATAAACAGGCTTTAAATAAACCGTTATGAAAGAAAAGGTGAAACACATTGAAATTACCAGATAAATATGAAGCCAGGATGGAAGCATTGCTTAAAGAAGAATATCAGGCTTATATAGAGAGTTTTAATAAAGACAGATACTATGGGATACGAATTAACACATTGAAAATTCAACCTGATGTATTTAAAAAAATAACAAAATTAAAGATAAAAGAGATTCCTTGGGCTTATAACGGGTTCTATTATGATAAAGACCAACAGCCAGCCAAACATCCCTATTACTTTGCTGGTCTCTATTATGTTCAAGAGCCTAGTGCCATGACCCCAGCAAATTTTCTTCCAATAGAAGAAGGAGATAAAGTATTGGATTTATGTGCTGCACCAGGCGGAAAAAGCACAGAACTAGGTGCAAAACTTAATGGGACAGGTTTATTAATATCTAATGATATTAGCCATACAAGAGCAAAAGCTTTGCTAAAAAACATTGAACTATCTGGCATTACTAATTCAATTATTACAAGTGAACCATCAGAAAACTTGTTAAATCATTTTCCAGAGTATTTTGATAAAATATTGGTGGATGCCCCTTGTTCAGGAGAAGGGATGTTTAGAAAAGACCCTAATATGATAAAGAGCTGGGAAAATCAAGGTGTAGAATACTATAGTGCCATTCAAAAAGATATTATTATTCAAGCAGGTAAAATGTTAAAACCAAATGGTCTGATGTTGTATTCCACTTGTACCTTTTCACCAGAAGAAAATGAAGAAATTATAGAGCATTTATTAAAAGAATACCCAGAGTTTACAATAGAAAAGCTACCAATGGTAGAAGGTTTTGACATAGGGAAACCAGAATGGGTAGATGGTTCAGAGGAACTAAAAAAATGTGTTCGATTATGGCCTCATAAAATACAAGGCGAGGGACATTTTCTAGCCTTATTAAAAAAACAAGGCAATAGTAATGGTATAGAAAAAGAAGGATACAAATACTCGGCAAAGAAGAAAGAATACATTGAGTTAGAAGAATTTATAAATGAAAACTTGTCTATAGAACTTGACTATAATAGAATAGAAGTGATACAAGAAAAAGTTTATTATCTTCCTAAAGATATGCCTAATGTAAAAGGGTTAAGATTGCTAAGAACAGGATGGTATCTAGGTGAAATAAAGAAAAAAAGATTTGAACCATCCCAAGCCTTTGCAATGGGTTTAACCTCAAGTGAAGCAAAAAGCACCATCAACTTTTCTATTAACCAAGATGAAGTGTTAAGATACTTAAAAGGGGAAACCCTTCAAGTAGAATCATCAAAAGGTTGGAAATTGGTATGTGTAGACGATTACCCACTTGGCTGGGGTAAAATTAATAATAATGTACTAAAAAATAAATACTACTCTGGTTGGAGATGGATGTAATGAAAGAGCAATTACGATTAGATAAATATTTGGCAGATATGAGTATTGGAACAAGAAGTGAAGTGAAACAATACATTAGAAAAGGCCTTATAAAAGTCAATAACGAAATCATAAGAAAACCTGAACAAAAAGTTAATATCAATACAGATCGAGTGCTATATAATGACGAAGAAGTTGGCTATGCCACTTTTGAATACTATATGTTAAACAAACCAGCAGGGGTTATTTCTGCAACGGAAGACCCAAGACAAGAAACAGTTATAGATTTAATCAGTGATAAAAAAAGAAAAGATTTATTTCCAGTGGGTAGATTAGATAAGGATACAGAAGGCTTATTGATTATTACAAATGACGGTGATTTAACCCATAATTTGTTATCCCCTAAAAAACATGTCAATAAAACCTACTATGCAAAAATAGATGGGTTGGTAACAAATGAGGATGTTTTAGCTTTTGAAGAAGGTGTAGAATTAGAAGATGGTTATAAGACACAACCAGGTAAGCTTAAGATTCTAAAATCTGATACGGAGTCAGAGATTGAATTAACCATACAAGAAGGAAAGTTTCATCAAGTTAAAAGAATGTTTGAAGCTGTTGGAAAAAGTGTGACATACCTAAAGAGAATAAGTATGGGGACATTAAAACTAGATGAAAATTTAAAATTAGGAGAATATAGAAACTTAACAGAAGAGGAACTTAACAGATTACGTAATGAATAGAGCCGTACTATGGGAGGACAATATGTTTACAAATATTGAAGGCGTTATTTTTGATTTAGATGGTACATTAGTGGATTCAATGTGGCTATGGGAAGCCATTGACGTGGATTACCTTGCAAGGTTTAATCTTACGTTACCAAGTGACCTTAAAGATGACATAGAAGGAATGAGTTTTACAGAAACAGCCCATTACTTTAAAAAGAGATTTAACTTAGGAGATGCTATTGAAGACATAAAAAAAGATTGGACAGAAATGGCTTATGGTTATTACGAGAATAAAGTACCATTAAAAAAAGGCATACTAAAACTATTAGAAAGTTTGAAAGAGGAAGGCATTCCAATGGGTATTGGAACAAGTAACTCTAGAGATCTTGTTAATATTGTATTAGACAAACACCATATAAAACACTACTTTTCTTCTATAAGAACATCTTGTGAAGTTCAAATAGGTAAGCCAGCACCAGATATCTTCTTAAAGGTAGCAGAAGATTTAGGTATTGATCCGAGTAAATGTCTTGTTTTTGAAGATGTGATTAATGGGATTATTGCAGGACAAAAAGCAGGAATGAAAGTATGTGCCATATACGATGAACATACTCATGATTTAACAGAAGACAAAAAGAAACTAGCAGATTATTATATAGAAGATTATGAACAGCTGTTTATAACAAAAGAGGGAATCCATAATGAAGTATGATTTTTTACCAATTAACAAAGAAGATATGATAAAAAGAGGTTGGGATGAAGTAGACTTTGTTTTAATAACAGGGGATGCTTATGTTGACCATCCTTCTTTTGGTGCAGCTATAATTAGCAGAATTTTAGAAGCCAATGGGTACAAAGTTGGTATTGTGGCACAACCAAGATGGCAAACCACTGAAGACATAGAGGTATTTGGCAAGCCTAGATTAGGATTTTTAGTAACTTCAGGTAATATTGACTCTATGGTAAACCATTATTCAGTAGCTAAAAAAGCAAGAAGCAAAGATGCCTACTCTCCAGGCGGGGAAATGGGGAAAAGACCTGATAGAGCTACCATGGTTTATTCTAATCTTATTAAGCAAGCGTACAAAGATGTGCCTATTATCATTGGTGGAATTGAAGCCAGTTTAAGAAGATTAGCCCATTATGATTATTGGGATAACAAGGTAAGAAGGTCCATATTACTGGATTCTCAAGCAGACCTTATCCTATATGGAATGTCTGAAAAAGCCATTGTTGAAGTGGCAGATGGATTAAACAGTAATATAGATGTAAAAGATATCACTTATGTGAATGGAACCGTTTATAAAACCAAAGACATAGAAGGTGTTTATGATAGCATCACCCTACCTACTTATAATGTCATCGCAAAAGATAAAGTAGAATATGCAAAAAGCTTTTTACAACAGTACAATAACACAGATCCATTTACGGCAAAAAGGTTAATCGAACCTTATAAAGAGAATGAGTTTGTAGTACAAAATCCACCATCAAAACCATTAACAGAAAATGAATTAGATAGAATTTATAGCTTGCCTTATATGAGAAATTACCATCCAATGTATGAGAATCTTGGTAAGATACCAGCTATTGAAGAAGTTAAATTTAGTCTTATTAGTAACAGAGGGTGTTTTGGAAGTTGTAATTTCTGTGCTCTAACATATCATCAAGGACGTATTATTCAATCAAGAAGCCATGATTCCTTAGTGAGAGAAGCAGAACTTATTACTTGGGATAAAGATTTTAAAGGGTATATTCATGATGTTGGTGGTCCTACGGCTAACTTTAGGCAACCTGCTTGTAGCAAGCAGCTAAAATCAGGAGCGTGTTCCCACAAACAATGTCTTACACCTAATCCATGTAAGCAATTAAATGTTGATCATTCGGATTATATTAATCTACTTAAAAAGCTAAGAGAACTCCCTAAGGTTAAAAAGGTATTTATCCGTTCAGGTATTCGATTTGATTACTTATTAAGTGATAAAGACGATGCCTTCTTTAAAGAACTATGCGAACATCATATAAGCGGTCAATTAAAAGTAGCACCAGAACATGTATCCAATAGAGTTTTAGAAAAAATGGGCAAACCAGAACATGGGGTCTACAAACAGTTTGTTAATAAATACAATCAAATGAACCAAAGGTTAAATAAGAATCAATTTTTAGTCCCTTATTTAATGTCATCTCACCCTGGATCATCATTAGAAGATGCCATTGAATTAGCAGAGTATTTAAGAGATATTGGTTATATGCCAGAACAGGTACAAGATTTCTATCCAACACCTTCCACATTATCCACTTGTATGTACTATACTGAACTTGACCCAAGAACTATGGAAAAAATCTATGTGCCAAAATCACCTCATGATAAAGCAATACAAAGGGCACTTATACAATATAGAAATCCTAAAAATTATCAGTTGGTTTATGAAGCATTAAAAAAAGCAGGAAGAGAAGATCTTATAGGATTTGGTCCAAAGTGTCTCATTAGACCTAAAAAAGGTGAGAAACCTTCAACCAATCATACATTTAATAAAACCAAAGAAGACAAACCTAAAAAGAAAAAAACCATCAGAAATGTTCATAAAAAGAAAAAATAAAATTTTAGGAGGCGTTTTAATGAAAATAGCTGTAATAACAGGGGCATCATCGGGACTGGGCAATGAATTTGCAAAACAAATTAGTAAAAAGGTAAAAGGCATTGATGAACTATGGTTAATTGCTCGTAGAGAAGATAAGTTAATGGCTTTAAAAGAATCAATAAAAAATGTTAATTGTAGAGTAATCCCTCTTGATCTTACAGATAGAAATACATTCACTGTATATGAAAATTTATTAAAAGAACATTCTCCTAAAATATGTATGTTAATTAATAGTGCAGGTTTTGGGAAAATGGGAAGTTTTGATGAGATTGATATTAATGATCAATTAGAAATGGTAGACTTAAATATAAAAAGTTTATTAAAAATGACCCATGCTTCTATGCCTTACTTAATTAAGAACGGAAGAGTTATTCAAATAGCTTCTTCAGCAGGATTTATGCCTCAACCCTCTTTTAATACTTATGCAGCTACAAAGTCTTTTGTTATAAGTTTTTCTAGAGCACTCAATCAAGAGTTAAAAGAAAGAGGTATCAAAGTGACAGCTGTTTGTCCAGGACCAGTGGAAACGGAGTTCTTTGATGTAGCTGGTGGGGAAGTATCTATGTCTATTAAAAAGCTTGCAATGGCAAAAGCAGATGTGGTTGTAAAAAAAGCATTGGACGATTCTATAAAAGGCAAAGAAATCTCAGTGTATGGTCCTCTAATGAATGTCTTTAGAGTAATGGCAAAAGTTTTACCTCATAGATTAATATTGTCTCATATAAAATATTACAACAAATAAATGTAAAGAAATGAGGTCATACAAATGAAAATTCCAAAAGGAAGTTTTGGATATTTAAAAAATCAAAGAATGAAGTATTTAACCAATATTATTGTTTTTTTATCAATCAGTATATTGATTTTTTTAATAGGATTTATTACCAGTGATTATGACAATGGTAATTACTTTACCATCGTTGCCATTTTACTGTTTTTACCTACTGCTCTATGGATTGTAAGGTATATTATATTTGCAAAGTATAAAGGTCCAGATAAAGCCAAGTATCTAATATTAGAAGCTGCAATAAAAGAGAAGGCACATACAGGTATATTAGTTGATTTGCTCTTAACAAATAACAAGGGGATTCAATATTTGCCTTTTGTGGTTGTAAATGAAAATAGGTTGCTAGTGTATACCAACGATAAACAACTTGCTAACTTAGATAAAAATGCCTTGGATAAATCTTTGAAAAATACAGAGAACTATCTAAAAAACATATATAAGCCTAAAGGGATAGAACTTAATGTAAATGCTTATGGGGATTTAGAAATGCTAATAAAAGAAGTTAAAACATTTAAAGAAACAGAGACAACTCAAATACATAATGATGTGATTTACCAACTGTTACTCCACTGTATGTAAGAAAAAGGTGTAGATATGAAAGAAATTAATATAACTGAACTAGAAGCAGGTCAAAGAATAGATAAATTTTTATTAAAATACTTTAGTCAAAGCACAAAGAGTTTTATTTATAAAATGCTCAGAAAAAAAAGAATAAAATTAAATGGTAAAAAGGCAAGTGGTGCTGAAATACTAAAAGAACAAGATGCCATTCAATTGTATCTTGCTGAAGAAACCATTGACAAATTCAGCACCCTTGAGGTTGTATCTGCAAAAAAAGAGTTTGATGTGGTTTATGAAGATGACCAAGTGCTTATTATGAATAAACCGGTGGGAATATTATCTCAAAAGGCAAAGGAAAATGATGCCTCCCTAGGGGAACAAATTATTAGTTATTTGTTAGATCAAAAAGAATTAACCCACGAACAACTTAAAGGCTTTAAACCTGCTGTTTGTCATAGGTTAGACAGAAACACCAGCGGTATTATAATTGCAGGGAAAACCATTTATGCACTGCAAACTGTAACCAATCTTATTAAAGAAAAAAACATAGACAAATATTATTTATGCGTTGTTAAAGGACAGGTAAGTGGCAGTAAAAGCATAAAAGGCTTCTTGCTAAAAAATGAAAAGACAAATAAAGTTCAATTGGTTAATAAAGAGATAACGGATGCATTGCCAATAGAAACGGAATATACACCTATTCATTCAAATGGCAGCTACACCATACTAAAAGTCAAATTAATAACAGGTAGAACCCACCAAATAAGAGCCCATTTGTCCAGTATTGGTTACCCAATTGTTGGAGATTACAAATATGGCAATAAAAGTGATAATGACAAATTTAAAGAAAAATACAACCTAAAGTCCCAATGTTTACACGCAAGTGACATTGTATTTCCTAAGATGGAAGGAGCATTGGAACATTTATCTCATAAATCTTTTACAGCAGAACCACCTAAAGATTTTGAAAGGGTAATGCAAAGTGTCTACAATAAAGGATAAGATTATTGAATACAGCAAAAAAGTAAATATTGATATGATAGGGTTTTGTTCAGCAAAGCCCTTTTATGAATACAAAAGTATACTAGAAGAGAGAAAAGAAAAAAAATACCATGTACCCTTTGAAGAGCAGGATATTGATAAAAGGATATATCCTGAATTGACTTTACCTGGTGCAAAGGCTTTTATTGTTATAGGTGAAAGTTATAATGTTATCCCTAAAGCCTATAATAATCAATTAACAGGGAAAATTTCAATATCAGCAATAGGAAAAGACTATCATCAAGTTGTAATGGAAAAATTGGATTTGTTAGAAAGGTATATTTTTAGTCTTCAACAGTGCCAAATAAAGAAATTTGTAGATATTTCCCCCTTACCAGATCGACAAATTGCAAAAAGGGCTGGGCTAGGCTTTTTTGGGAAAAATTCAATGTTAATCAATTCCCAATACGGTTCGCATTTCAATATTGGATATATCTTAACAGATCTAGAAATAGAGCCAGATACAGTAGAAGAATACAAAGGCTGTAGCAAATGTAATAGATGCTTTGAGGTCTGCCCAACCAATGCAATCATAGGGGATGGTTCTCTAAACTGTTCTATTTGTGTTGCCTATCTTACCCAACATAAAGGCGACATTCCTAATGAATTAAAAGAAAAGATGGGCACTCAGCTCTATGGATGTGATAGATGTCAGAAAGTATGTCCTTATAATCAAAAAATTAAAAATAAACTTATAGAGCCTATATTAGATGAAGCAATGGACTTAAAGAGAATATTAAGTTTGTCTAATAAAGAATTTAAAGAACTCTTTGGCCCTACTTCAGCAGGCTGGAGAGGGAAAAAAACAATCCAAAGAAATGCTATTATCTGTCTAGGGAATACAGAAGATGAAAATGCCATAGATTTGTTAGAGGCTATTTCAAATGATGACAGAAAAGACATTAGAAAAGAAGTTATATGGGCCCTTTCTAAAAAAAAGAATGATAAAGCTATAGAAGTATTAAATAAAATGTTATTAAAGGAAAATGATCTCGTGTTAAAAGGGATTATAATGAGTTCATTAGGAGGCTGAAAAATGGCATATTGGGCATCAAGGGGGTTAAGAGGTTCTACATTAGAAGAGCTTATTAATCTAACTAATGAAAAATATAGAGAAAAAGGGTTGGCGTTGATTCAGAAAATACCAACACCAATCAAACCCATTAAAATAGATAAAGAGAAAAGACATATATCACTAGCGTACTTTGAACAGAAAAGTACAGTGGACTATATAGGTGTAGTTCAAGGGATTCCTATATGTTTTGATGCAAAAGAAACAAGTAAGAAATTTTTATCCATACATAATATTCACACACATCAAATAGAATTTATGGAATCATTTGAAGAACAAAAAGGCATTGCTTTCTTAATTGTATACTTTAGTACATATGATGAGTATTTTTATCTTCCATACAAAGAGCTAAAAAAATATTGGTACAAAGCAATAGAGGGTGGGAAAAAAAGTATTAACTATACTGAATTTTCATCAGAATATAAAATAACAACTAAAAACGGATTGTTATTACATTATCTAGAGGGGATTAAAAAAGAATTAGAGAATTCTAAGACAATATAGAAATAGCACTTACTATTATGTTTTTTTATTACCAAAATACACATTTATATTACATATAGGTTGAAAATTATAATTATATACATATAATAAATATTATCCTAAAGAACTTAACGATAACTAGTATTATTTTGAGTTTTTTAGGATATTTTTAAAAAACCAAGGGGGAATATGACAGGAACCCAATAAATTCATTGGTTTGTAGTGGTTGTGGGCGATATAAAAAAACAAAATAGCAAATCATTTCGGGGGAAAAATGAATTTAATAATACTAGCGAAAAATAAAATAAAGCTTATATGTCTTACCATACTAACAATAATGCCTATATATTTATTATTAATTATAAAAGTACAACCTAGTCTAATAAGTAGTCTTTTACTTATAATTTATTTTATTGAGTTGATCATCCTTATAAATAGTTATTTTGAAGTTTTTTATTTTAAGCTAAAACAAGGTAAACCTTATAAAGAATATGCTTTAATAGGTAGTTTTTATCCAATAATTTGTGGTGTGCTTTATGCTACACATCTATTTTATGGGTATATTATTTTAAGTAGGGGATTTAATGCCATACACCTAAATATATTGGTTATTTCATTATTCCTTTTAATCAATTATAAAAACAAGAATTTAATTATATATAATCGATGTATTTTTTATGATGGTATATATATAGAAAAAAACAATATAGAATATATAGACAAGATATACCAAACCATTAGAATAACATTAAAAGATAGTGCTAAAATTTACATTAAATGTTATAATAATGTAAACAATGTATTGGAGGATATGGCTGGTATTAATGAAAGTTATTCTTATAATAGGTTGTTTAAAGAAAGTTTAAGTCTAAAATTCAAATTAAATAAAAAATAAATGAAAAGTTGTAGTATTAATTACTACAACTTTTGTTACTATATAGAAAAGTTACATTTGCTATATAGTAAAAAGTTGATAAATAAATAATTCCCATGTAACTGTTGACACATTTTTAATGGTTCGTTATAATAAGAATAATTTCATATATTACCAAATTAGCAAATTAGCACTTTACAACACTAAACTATTTAAGAGGTGAATTTTATGTTAGATAAATTATTACATACCCCAGAGGGTGTTAGAGATATTTATAATCATGAGTGCTTAAAAAAATTAACATTACAAGAGAGAATAGAAGGTGTATTGCATCGTTTTGGATATCAAGACATACAAACACCTACTTTTGAATATTATGAAGTTTTTAATCATGAAAGAGGTACAGTTGACACAAAGGAAATGTATAAATTCTTTGATAGAGATAGTAATATTTTAGTTTTAAGACCTGATATTACACCATCAATCGCTAGGTCTGTAGCCAAATACTATAAATCAGTGACCCTTCCTTTAAGATTTTGTTATACAGGAAGCACATTTAGGAATAATGAAAGTCTACAAGGGAAATTAAAAGAAGTAACCCAACAAGGTGCGGAGTTAATTGGTGACGATAGCTCACAAGCGGATGCAGAAATGATTGTATTTGCTATTGAATGTTTATTAGAAGCAGGATTAAATGAATTTCAAATTGATATTGGTCAAGTGGAATTTTTTAAAGGCATTGTTGAAGAAGCAGGTTTAGACAAACAAACAGAAGAGCAATTAAGGCTTTTAATTGATCATAAAAATTTCTTTGGCATTGAAGACCTACTTTCCAAACACGATATGTCAAAAGAGCATAAAGAGATGTTCTTAAAAATAACTGAATTATTTGGTTCAATAGAAGTATTACAACAAGCAAAAGAAATTACGACCAATGAAAGAGCCATTAAAGCATTAGAAAGATTAGAAAAAGTTTATGAATTCTTATGTTATTATGGTGTAGAAGAGTTTGTTTCTTTTGATTTAGGAATGATCAATCAACTCAACTACTACACAGGTATTATCTTTAGAGGGTACACTTATGGAACAGGGGTCTCTATTGTAGATGGGGGACGTTATGACTCATTGCTTAGCCAATTTGGCAAAGATTCACCAGCGGTAGGATTTGCTATAGTAGTGGATGAATTAATGTTAGCCCTTAATAGACAAAATATAGAGATAGAAACCATTTATACAAATACCCTAATTTTATTCAAAGAAGCATTAACAAAAACAGCCATACAGTTGACACAACATTTAAGAGGTCAAGGGTTGAAAATAGAACTACAAAAACTCAATGACAATGGGACCTTAGAAGACTATATACAATATGGCAAACAAAAGCATGTTGGTGGTATAATATATATTAATGAAGAAGAGACCGTTAAAATAATAGATTTAGAAACAAATAACACAACAGAAGCTCATTTGAGTGACTTAATTGGAAAGGAGCAATAAAATGAGATATTTAACATTTGCACTACCAAAAGGAAGACTGGCAACAAAGACAATGACTTTGTTTGAAAAAGTTGGATTTACTTGTGAAGAAATGAAAGGCGATTCTAGAAAATTAATATTTGTAAATGAAGAGCTGAAACTTAAATTTTTCCTGGCAAAAGCAACGGATGTGCCTACATATGTTGAATATGGTGCTGCTGATATAGGTGTTGTTGGTAGAGATACCATTTTAGAAGAAAGAAAAAATCTATATGAAGTTTTAGACTTCGGCTTTGGAAAATGCAGAATGGTTGTAGCAGGACCAAAAGAAATGGAAGCCAAACTAAAACAAAATGAATTAATAAGAGTAGCAACAAAGTATCCTAATATTGCCAAAGACTATTTTAACAATCAAAAGAACCAAACCGTAGAAATCATCAAATTAAATGGTTCTATTGAATTAGCACCTTTAGTTGACTTATCAGAAGTGATTGTAGATATTGTTGAAACAGGGTCAACCCTTAAAGAAAATGGATTAGTGGTATTAGAAGAAATATGTACATTATCTGCAAGAATGGTTGTTAATAGAGTCAGTTTGAAAATAGAAAACAAAAGAATTACCAAGCTAATAGAGGACTTAAGAAAAGCTCTAAGTGAAAAGGAGGCATAAAAACAAATGCAAATCGTAAAAATTGATAAAAATAGCGACATTAGTAATTTGGTAGATACTCTATTACAAAGGACACCAAATTACTATGATGATTATATAAAACAAGTACAAAATATTATAAATGACGTTAAAGAAAGAAAAGATGAGGCATTAATTGATTTTACTCAGCGTTTTGATCAAGTAAAATTAAGTAAAAATGAAATAAAAGTAACTGAAGAAGAAATCAAAGAGGCCTATGACAAAGTAGACAGTGATTTACTTGATATTGTTAGAAAGGCTAAAGTTAAAATTGAAACCTATCATATGAAACAAAAACAATACAGTTGGTTTGATAGTGAGGAAAAAGGTATCTTATTAGGCCAAAAGATTTCTGCTGTGAGTTGGGCAGGAGTATATGTACCAGGTGGTAAAGCTGTGTACCCATCCTCTGTACTTATGAATGTTATACCGGCTGTGGTAGCTGGTGTTGAGAACATTGTAATGACTACACCACCAGGCAAAGATGGAAAAGTCAATCCACTAACATTGGTAGTAGCCAATGAGTGTGGACTTAAAGACATCTATAAAGTAGGAGGGGCTCAAGCCATAGCCGCCCTTGCTTATGGAACAGAAACCATACCAAAAGTAGATAAGATAGTAGGTCCAGGGAATATATATGTTGCTTTAGCTAAAAAAGCTGTTTATGGCCATGTTAATATTGATTCCATAGCAGGACCTAGTGAAATTCTTATCTTAGCAGATGAAACGGCAAATCCTAGATATATAGCAGCTGACTTATTATCACAAGCAGAGCATGATGAGTTGGCATCATCTATTCTAGTGACAGACAGTGAAGAAGTTGCCAATAAAGTAGTAGAAGAAATCAATGCACTAAAAAATGAATTATCCAGAAAAGAGATTCTAGAAAAATCATTAGCCAACTATGGCTATATCCTTTTAGTAGATTCTATAGATGAAGGGGTAAAGGTATCTAATGAAATCGCCCCTGAACATCTAGAAATTATTACGAAAGAGCCATTTATGGTAATGACCAAAATTAAAAATGCAGGGGCAATTTTCTTAGGAGAATACAGCCCAGAGCCATTAGGAGACTATATGGCAGGTCCCAATCATGTGCTACCAACCAATGGTACTGCAAAGTTTTTCTCTCCATTAGGTGTTGATGATTTTATTAAAAAATCAAGTATTATATCCTACTCTAGAGAAGCTCTTTATGAACTTCATGAAGACATTATAAAATTTGCAGATTCAGAACAATTAACAGCCCATGCAAAGTCCATTAAAGTGAGGTTTGAAGATGATAAATAATTACATTAGAAAAGATTTAGCAGGATTTACACCTTATGAACCAGAATTAGGCAGTTATCCTATAAAGTTAGATGCTAATGAAAACCCATTTGTTCATAATGAAGGATTATTAAATAAAATAAAAGAATTTATAATGGATTCTTCTAATATAACCCGTTATCCAGATACCACATCAAGTCTGTTAAAAAACAAGATCGCAGAGTATTGGCAACTAAAGGCTGAAAATGTAGTATGTGGTGTAGGGTCAGATCAGATTATAGACTGTATGTTAAAAGTTCTAATTGAACCAGGAGATAAGATTGTATTTCCATCTCCTTCTTTTTCCATGTACAAGCACTCTACCGTTCTTAATCATGGGGTGCCTATTGAAATTACATTGAATCAAGACAATGATTACAATTATGATTTGGATGAATTTATTCAAGTGGCCAATAAAGAAAAGCCTAAAGCCATCTTTTTATGCAGTCCAAACAATCCAACAGGAAATGTATTAGATAATGACAGCATAGAGTATGTATTGAAAAATGTAAAATGCCCAGTTGTTTTAGATGAGGCCTATGCTGAATTTGCGGATACCACAAGTGTAGCATTAGTGAACAAATATGAGCACTTAGTAGTCCTTAGAACATTTTCTAAAGCCTATGGTTTAGCCGGTCTTAGAGTGGGTTATGCTCTTGGAAGTAAGGCAATGATTGATGGTATAAAATTAGGGATGCCACCTTATAATCTAAATACCATTTCTCAATATGTGGGGACATTGATTATTGATCAAATTGATTTGTATAATAAAGACATTGAGTTCATTATTAATGAAAGAAAGCGATTAGCAAGTGAGTTGCAAACCATTAACAATGTTGAGAAAGTATATCCTTCAGAAGCCAATTTCTTATTAATTAAAACCAATAAAAGCACTTTGGCAAAAGAATTAAAAGAGAAAGGCATACTGGTTAGGAATTTTTCTTCTCATCCAAATATGTTAAACTGTATTCGTGTGACAATAGGCACAGAAGAAGAGAATAATAAATTAATTGAGGTGTTAAATACACTTTTAAGCTAAATATTTTGTTGGAGGTACTTATGGAATCTAGAAAAGCTGAGATAAGTAGAGTAACAAAAGAAACAGATATAACCATAAGTTTAGATATTGATGGGAAAGGCAATGGTTCTATAAATACAGGGATTGGCTTTTTTGATCATATGTTAAATAGTGTTGCTAGACATGGTTTTTTTGATTTAACCATTTCCGCAGATGGTGATTTAGAAGTGGATCCACATCATACCATTGAAGATGTTGGGATTAGTTTAGGTCAATGTATTAAAGATGCTTTAGGTGAGAAGAAGCGTATTAAGAGATATGGTTCTTGTATTTTACCAATGGATGAAGCTTTGGTTTTATGTGCTATTGATTTATCTGGGAGAGCTTATTTGAATTATGATGTGCCATTAACGGTGCCAATGTTAGGGACTTTGCAAACGGAGATGGTTGAAGAGTTTTTTAGGGCGTTGGCTTATCAAGTTGGTATGAATTTGCACATTAAGTTGTTAGATGGTAAGAATAATCATCATATTGTTGAAGGGGTTTTTAAAGCTTTTGCTAAGGCTTTGGATGAGGCTACTTTGGTTGATGATAGGATAGAGGATGTTTTGTCTACTAAGGGGAGTTTGGATTGATTGATTTAGAAGGGCTGCATTTTTCTCACAAGTGAGAAAAAGCTTGATGCCCATGAACAAATTGACTTAATCAAGTTAGTTACAGTGTTTTATTTGCGATAAGTCACTTTGTTTAACATCTAAGTGCGCTTCGATGAATATTTTTAAATCTTAAAAACTCCCTTCGGTCAGACATTTAAGATTTTTAACGAAATATTAATCTACGCTTACTAAGATTCACTATAAAAAGTTTAATAGAATAACTGATTTATATAGTTATCCTCATACTGTGTGGTGCAAGTGATTACATTAACTACATTAACTCACCTTATGCCTTTTTCTGTGAAAAAGACATAAGTTTCATTCACATAAAATACTTAGTGAAATAGATAGATTGGATATACTCTCTTTATGAATGAGTAATTTTTGCCTGGAGGTTTTTTTATGAAAATTGGGATTATTGATTATGGGATGGGGAATCTGCATAGTGTTGTTAATGCCTTGAGTTTTATTGGTGTTGATAGTTTTGTTTCTGCAGATCCTGTTGCGTTGAATAAAAGTGATAAATTGATTTTACCTGGTGTTGGTGCTTTTAAGGACGCTATGGATGAGTTGAAGAAGAATGCTTTACATACTTGGATTAAAGAGGTTTCTAGTAAAGAGGTGCCTTTATTAGGGATTTGTCTTGGGATGCAGCTTCTTTTTGAGTCTTCTGAGGAGCATGGTCTTTCAGAAGGATTAGGGTTATTGAAAGGTCATATTAAAAAGTTAGAGGTGCCTTACAAGATTCCACATATGGGTTGGAATGAATTGATTATTAAAAAAGAAGCCCCTATTTTTAAAGGTCTAGAAGATAAGCATGTGTATTTTGTTCATTCTTATCATTTAGAAACAGATGAAGATATTGTGAGTGCAACAACGAATTATGGTAAAGAGGTTCAAGTTGCAGCTCAGCAGAATAACTTATTTGCATTACAGTTCCACCCAGAAAAAAGTGGGGATGTAGGACTGAACATACTTAAAAACTTTTCAAAACTTTAGGAGGATTATATAATGCAGTTATATCCAGCAATTGATATAAAAAAGGGTCAGTGTGTACGTTTAAGACAAGGTAAGTTTGAAGAAATGGATGTGTATTCTAATACACCAGAAGAAGTTGCCAAGGAATGGGAACGTTTAGGGGGTACATTTATTCATGTGGTTGATTTAGATGGGGCATTAGTTGGCAAATCAGTGAATGAAGAAACCATTAAAAAAATAGTTGAAGCTGTAAATGTTCCTGTCCAAGTAGGTGGTGGTATTCGTACCATTCAAGATATTGAGAGAAAATTAAACCTTGGTGTTTCTAGGGTTATTATTGGAACAAAAGCAGTGGAAGATCCAAATCTGGTGAAAGAAGCAATACGACTTTTCGGACCAGAGAAAATAGTCATTGGTATAGATGCTAAAAATGGAATGGTAGCAGTTGAAGGTTGGGAGAAAGTTAGTAAATTAACAGCTCTTGACTTATGCAAAGATATGGCAAGTATCGGTGTTAAAACAGTTGTTTATACTGATATTGCAAAAGATGGTATGCTTATGGGTCCTAACCTTGAGTATACAGGCTTATTGGCTTCTGAAACAGGCTTAGATATTATTGCATCAGGTGGGGTTTCTTCATTGAAAGACTTAGAAAACCTAGAAAAAGTTAATGTTGAAGGGGCTATTATTGGAAAAGCTTTGTATACCAATAATATTCAATTAGATGAAGCCGTTAGAATGTTTGAAAGAGGTGAGTAAGATGCTTACTAAAAGAATCATTCCTTGTTTGGATGTTGATAAAGGTAGAGTAGTAAAAGGCGTAAATTTTGTAAACTTAGTTGATGCAGGGGATCCTGTTGAAGTTGCTAAAGAGTATAATAAAAGTTTAGCAGATGAGATTGTATTTTTAGATATTACAGCTTCTCATGAAGCAAGGGATACAATAGTTGATGTGGTTAAACAAACAGCTGAACAAATTTTTATTCCCCTTACAGTTGGTGGGGGTATTAGAACTATAGAGGACATTAAAAAGATTCTAAGAGCTGGAGCGGATAAAGTATCTCTTAATTCAGCAGCAGTGAATCGTCCAGAGCTGATTACAGAAGGTGCCAATATGTTTGGTAGTCAATGTATTGTAGTGGCCATTGATGCAAAGAAAAACGAAGAAAAAGGCAGCTTTGATGTCTATATCAATGGTGGAAGAATTAATACTGGTCTAGATGTTTTAGAATGGGCTAAAAAAGTTGAAAGTTTAGGTGCAGGTGAAATTCTTTTAACAAGTATGGATGCAGATGGTACTAAAAAAGGTTATGATATAGAAGTAACCAAATTAGTAAGTGAAGCTGTTAATATTCCTGTTATCGCATCAGGCGGCGCGGGAACAATGGAAGACTTTAAAGATGTATTGACACAAGGTTCTGCAGATGCAGCACTAGCCGCGTCATTATTTCATTTTAAAGAGATAGACATAAAAGATTTAAAGGAATACTTAAAAGAAGAAGCAATACCAGTTAGAATATAGGAGGTAGTATTATGGACTTTAAAACATTTAAATTAAATCAAGATGGCCTTATCCCTGTGGTGACTCAAGATTACATAACAAATGAAGTGTTAATGCTGGCTTATATGAACGAAGAAGCCTATCAGAAAACATTAGAAACAGGAAAAGTACATTACTATAGCCGTTCAAGACAAAGCCTTTGGTTAAAGGGTGAAACTTCAGGACATTTTCAATGGTTAAAGGACATAAAAATTGACTGTGACCTTGATACAATTCTTGTTAAAGTAAAACAAGATGGTGTGGCTTGCCATACAGGAAGCGATACTTGTTTCTTTACAGATATAGAAAGCAATTGGAAAGAAAAAGGTCAATCCGTAAGTAACATTCTAACAGATGTATATGATGTCGTATTAGATAGAAAACAAAACCCTAAAGAAGGCTCTTATACCAACTATCTGTTTGAAAAAGGAATAGATAAGATCCTTAAAAAAGTAGGGGAAGAATCATCAGAAATCATCATCGGTGCTAAAAATGAAGGAAGCGAAGAAATGGTATATGAAATATCTGATTTGCTTTATCATTTAACAGTGTTAATGGTTGAAAAAGACGTCAATTGGAATGATATTATGGTTGAGTTAAGTAAAAGAAGATAGTTTTAATATAGTCCACACAATGTGTGGACTTTTTATATGCTTAGAAATTCAGTCCCATAGTTGTATTTAAATTTGTGTATAACATATAAGAATGGAAGTGATTACAGAAAAGATGAACTATAATTAAAATTGGGTTCAAAAACAAATTAATAAACAAATTAAGAGAAATTTAACGATTAATGTTGAAAAATAAAAGTAATTAATGTATAATTTAAAAAAACATTCCTTGAATAAAGAATAACAAGATAAAATGCGAGGGTTATTCTAAATACTTTGATTGAAATAAAAAACTCCATTTATAATTAAAAATAATTATATTTATGTGAAGGGATAAATATGAAAAATAAAAAATTACTTTATAATAGTCAGATTATAACAAATAAAGTGGTTAAGAATTTTAGAAAACTTCTTATAACAGTTTATAACAATCCTGACTTTGTTGCTGAATTAGGATGGGTTATAACAAATACCACTAATCTAAAGGTATTATTAATTGATTCAGATGCATTAGAATCAAGTTTGGCACAAACATTGGGAATGAAAAACACATATAATACGGCAGTAAATTCGCCGTTAATTACTCAAAGTAGCTTTAATATAGCGATGGATTATATATCTAAAGAAACATTCAATAAAAAAGTTTTCGAATCTATCTGTGTGCAGCTACAGTCAAGCTTATATGTTTTAACGGGAAATGACAATCTAGAGAATTATGAATACTATCCTAACAATGCTTTTGTCAAATTATTAAATGGATCATTAGAGATTTTTGATATTGTTTTAGTTAATACCAATTCAAATATTTATGATGAGTTTTTAATCCATTCCTTTTATCACAGTGATATATTGCTCTTTCCTATTGAGGCTTACTTAAATAGATTACATACTATAAACTCTTATTTAGCTTTTTTACATAACAAACAAAATATAAGTATTGAAAAAGGCAAGTTCATTTCTTTTAACTATAGAAAAGAAATTCATTTGCCAGATGCTTATATGAAAGAAATTACCAATAACAACTTTATAGGCAGAATAGACTATGATGAAAAACGATTGCTTTATAAAAATTATATTGATAAATGTTATGCAAAAACTATGCCATATCATATTAAAAACCAATATAACAGTTTATTATATCAATTTAATATAACGCAAAAAAAATCTTTTTTAGAAACAGTAAAATACAAATTAAGTAAATAGGGTGATGTAATGCCATTGATTAAGACTCAAAATGAATATTTATATAAGACGCAAAATTTGATTAAAGATAAAAATAAGCATTATACATTAGATTCTCATAAATTCATTAAAGAAATAATCAATCAAGTTATTAAGGAATATTACACATTAATATATGATGTTAATAATGGAGTCAATTCGGAACCCTTAAAAAAAGAAGTAGAACGATTGATAGATAAAAACTTTAAACAAGTATTGTTTGATCGGGAAGAAGTAAAAAAACAAGTCTTTAATTTTTTATTTGGATATGGTATTTTACAAGATTTAATCAATGATGACACCATATCAGATATTGATTTTACAAGATACAATTATGGCACAATAAAAAGAAATGGGAAAAAAGAGTTATTGGACATTCAGTTTGAAGATGAAAAGGAGTTTGAGAATTTTTCAAAGCTAATGATTCTAAGAAATGGTGGTATTATTGATGAAAACAACTCTCATTGCAGGGTTTCTGATGAGAGATATAGGTTACGGATTAATGTTGCAATCCAGCCACGAAACAATACAGGTACATGTTTGATTATAAGAAAACATAGAATGAATCAATATAATTTAGATGACCTTCAATCCTTAAAAATGATAACAGCAGAACAAAAAAATTATCTTAAAGAAAATGCTAAAAATCTAAATAAAAGCTTTTTTATCATCGGAAAAGGCGCAGCTGGAAAAACAACACTACTTAGAGCCATACTTATGGAAATTGATAAACTTAAAAGTGTTATGATTTGTGAGAAGGACACAGAGCTTTATTTAAATGATCACCCCAATTTTATACTACAAAAAATTAAAAAAGAAGAAGAAGGAGGTAAAAAGGTTACTCTTAGGGATTTGGTAAGAGATTCTTTAACAATGTCTATAGATGCACTTTTTATTGGAGAAATGGTGGCTGATGAGGTTTGGGATGTTATAAATGCGGGAAGCACAGACCATATAGTAGGAGGAACATTACACTCAAAGTCGAAAGAAGAATTTATTGAAAGAATAATTACAATGATAGATTTAGGAAGATTAAATCTATCTGAAATAACCATTAAAAAGATAATCAAAAATGCAATTCCTTTTTTTGTATATATTAAAGATTTTAGGGTTGTAAACATAACTGAAATAGTGGACTATAACCCTAAAAAAGATGAGTTTGTTTTTAAAGAAATATTAAGGAGTGATATAGATTGATAAATTTAATTATGTCATCTCATATAACAATTACTCTTATAATACTGATTGTAATACTTAATATATATATTTGTTCTTTGCTATCTCAAAAAATACACTTGTATACTCTAATTAAAACTTCTAAGAAATTTATATACTCAGGGGTTAATATATTGGAACAAGTAGCAAAAGACAATTTAGAAAAAAGAATCATGCTAATGGAGAGTATTAACTCTAATTATAAAATAAAATTTAATATTATAGAAAAATTAGACTTACTTTATATAGAAAGATCTAACATTAAAAAAATCATTCCTTTTATAAATATATACACCTTATTAATATTTGAAGCAATTATTTTTATACTTTTCTTTAATCTAATATTTAATATATTCTACTCTATAATCGTTGCAATGTCTTTATCTATTCTAATAGCATTAATCCCTTTTTTATTATTAGATGCCTATGGCAAATACAACAGTGAAAAGATTCGTAAGATGATGAGTGATTTTCTAACAATCTTGAGAGATTGGGTAGAAGTGAGAAATGACTTGTTATATGCATTTAATAAATCCATTCAAAATAATTTACAAGAACCATTAAATACATATTTAAAAGAATGTGTTGTTCAGATTGAACAAGGTGTAGATACAAGTATTGCATTAGATTTATTATCCTATAAAGTAAATAATAATTATTTTTATAGAGTGACACTAAATTTAAAGCAAACTTTAAAAAGCAAAGGCAATCTACTTATACTATTATCAAAACTTCAAGATGAGGCTTTAAAGTTAGAAGATGAATATAGTAGAAGAAAGTTGAAATCATATTTTGATAGGTTATACCTTAATGGCTTTATTGTTGGAATCATCTTTGTTTTCTATTACTCACTATTTTTAAATGAGGCATTAAGAGAAATATATATTCAGACAGCAGCTGGTCGTGTCATATTAAACATGTCATCAATTATGTTATCAATAGGGCTGTTTTTATCATTAAAAACAACTAAATTTGATTTTTAAAAAGGGTGGGAGAATTTTGCTGGATCTCTTATTAATAATTAAAGAAAGTAATATATTGATAGTTTTGGTAATTCTAGTGCTCCTTGTGAGTATACATATTTCTAGTTTGTTAACTCAAAAACTTGAGGCGAGTCTTAATAAGAATATAGAATGGGCTAAAAGCCCAAGAAGAATAAAAAAGACCACTCAATATTTAAAAATTAAAAAGATAAGTATGAATATAAAAAAGATTGGTGCATTAGAAAGGTACATAGGTAAAGCAAATCACACAATGAAAAGAGCTGGAGAAAATAGAAAATTTGCTTGTGCTATTTATTTGTTTTTTAGAGATATGTTACCAATAACTTTTGCTGGGTTTTTATTTATTCAAAGAGAATTTAATTTAATGATATATGTTTTTATTTTTAGGCTAATAGTAAATTTTTATGTGTATCAAGAAATAAAAAAACAAGCAAACTTGTTTAAAAAAGATGCTTATATGTTGTATTCTTTCTTAAACAATCAAATATCATCTGGGGTAAAACAAACTGATGCCATTAAAAATCTTCATAAAGTAACAAATGATAAAAAGTTAAAAGAAAGATTGAAATTAATGGCTGCAACTTATATTGTAACCACCAATATCGATGAATCACTAAAATACATTACAGATTATTATTATACTCAAGAAGCTAGATCTATGGCTGTTGCAATAAAATTGGGTGTAGATACAGGAAATAATAGCACAACTCTAGAAAAGAAAGAAGAGAATATGCTTAATCAATTTATGGATATGGTAAAATTCGAAACGGAAAAGCTTAAATATAAATATCTTATGATTGGTATTATAATTGGCATTCCTTTAATAATTTTTATTTCATATCCTTTAGTGATAGATCTTTTACAAGCAGAAAAACAAATATTTATGAATAATTAAAAATAAGGAGGTAATGTGAAATGAAAAGCAAACTTTTAAAAGCTTTAGTAACAATGGAGGTAAGGGTAAAGGAATTTGTAAAAAGGGAGGAAGGAGAATTTGGAATAGGTTGGGTTATTGGTGTTGCAATAGTTTTAATTATTAGTGCATTTGTATTGGTTCCTGGACTAAGAGGTTTTGCTGAAGATATCATGGAAAAGGTAGAGGGTTGGTATTCTAATACAATTGAAGCTAAAATTTTTAATGCTAGTTAGGGGTTAAGATATGGAGATTTCAAAAATAATAACCATTAGTTTTTCTATTGTTCTTTTATTGTGTATAACAGTTTTTATTGTAGAACTCCTTGTTCCCATTTCCCTTAAAAAGGATTTCAACGTAGTGTGTAATACATATAAGGAAGTAGCAAAAAGAAATGGGGGGATAACAGTAGAAGAAAAAGATGCATTATTAATAGCACTGGAAAAATTAAATTTACAGAGTATTGACATATCAAATATAACTTTAGTAAGTACTAAAGGATATGAGGAAGACATAATTTTTGAAGTATCAGCTACATATAGTAGAAGTTTATTAACTAGTATTTTTGAAAGAGATGAAAGAGAATTGGTATTTTTTTATTCTAGGACATTTAGTAATAGAAGATTAGTCAATTAAATATAAGGTGGTTTAATAGGAAATGATAAAAGAGCTAACTAAAACTACAAGAGGAGATATTGGGATTATAGAAGTAATATTATTTACTTGCATCATAGTTTTTATCGTATTTCCCGTATTTTCAATTGTATTTGAAAAGGTAGCACTAGATATGAAGGCAGATGAGATTAAAGACATAATAAAAGACGCAACAGAATCCACATTTGTAGCATTAAACATTGACAGCACATCAGTAGAAAATATTGATGTAGATATAGAACGGTTTAAAGAAATATTTGAAGAATATTTAATAATAAATTTTAATTTAAATGAAGATTTTTCCCCTAAGGAAAACTCAATGGTAGATGCTCCAGTAACAATAAATAAAATTCTATTTTATGGATCTGAGGATATACCAATTACACATCCAACAAAGGAGATTACTTATAATAGGCCTTTTATAGAAATTGAGGTTTTATTTCCTATAAAACCCCACCTGTATAGAAAAGCAATTCTAAATGCTTTAGGGAGAGAGTATTTAGAGGTTAATATAAACTACTACTATACTTTGCCTATAAATAATTAATGAAAGGAAAAAGAATATCTGTGAGACTAAGATTTAACAAAATAATTATATTCTTCATTCTATTAGCTGGTTTATTAACAGTATCTGGATTAGTATTAAGAACAATGGTGAATTTTAATCCAGAAACTTATATCATTGTATTTAAGGATAATTATACTAAAGGAACTAAAGTAGAAGAGTATATGTTAAATTACAGCTATAAAGTTACAACTGTTCCTAAAAATGCAGTAGAGAATAAGAAAGATATAATAGGTAAATACCTTTCACAGATGTCTTTACAGATCAACACATTGTTAATAATATCTTGTTAGAAGAAAGTGAATTGCCTAAAGAAAATAATGATATTAAAGAAGGTAATGTAATTGTCACTTATAAGTTTAACAACCCAGATGCAGCCAATGGCTGGTTGTTAGAGAAAAATCAAAAGGTCACATTAGCATACAGCCCTTTTACGAGCACCCCTAATCAAGATTCAACAATACCTAATAATTTATTTAATTATAAATACATACAAGCAAAAATTTATGAAATTATAGACGAGCAGTTAATATCAATTGAAGAACATACTTTTAACAAAAGAAATTCTTTATACATTTCATTTGAAGTAACAGAAGAAGATGGAAAATTTATAATAGCATCGAAAGATAAAGGAAGGTTAGATATTTATTGGGATTAAGATTTAAAAATTTGGATCATAATTTTTTAATAATGGAACAAGAAATAGTGCATTAAAAAAAGAAGGAATATAAATAATATATATTTCTTCTTTTTTTAAAAAATAAAATATCATATCTCAATAACTTCCCAAATCTGTTTGCTTTCTTTAATATAATCATAATCAATAAAATCATCATTCATTGTTTTGGTTACACCATTGAAATAGGAAATGGGAACGCTTACACCTAGAGAACCGAATTTTGAGATTTTACCTTCTAAATAGACTTTTTTTAACTGTTCTAAATCAATTTGAAGCTTAATGCCTAAATCAGAATCTGTTAGATAAGTAGCTCTCCAAAAATCCTTTACCGTTACAGTATCTTTTAGTTTAACTCTTACAAGTGTATGTGCCATAAAGAATCCACCTCCGGTACCTTTATATAAATTATTTACTATTACAATATACTGAAATAGAAATACATTCAAGGGGATTAATCTATTTATACCATAATTTTCAATATTATATTAGGTTTTAAGGAAAAAATAATGTATAATAATGTAAAGGATTGTAATATAATGTAATAAAGTGGGAATTTATAACGGGGGTCGCTTATTAGATGGAAAATATAAAAAAATACAATATATCTTTCAATGGAGAATTTACAGAAAAAAACTTAGAAAAAGAATTTTTCCTTTATGATATGAATCGTTATATAAAAGTAATTGGCCCAATTGTTCTTATTTTTGGGATAATATATATGTTGTTTATTATTTCTGATTTCTTGGATATACAAAAACACAATGCCTTTTTAGAGATATTTATTATAAGGTTGATCTTTTTAATTGTTTCATTTATTTTTTGTTTTTCTATTAAAAAAGCAAAAAATCAAATACATATAGTATATTGGATTACAGGGTATGAAATGTTTGCTATTATGGGATTTTTATTAATATTATTATTTTATGAAACATTAACCTATTTGGTTTTTTTTAGCGTTATGTCTATGATTTTAGCAATCTATATAATTCCCAACAAACTCTTCTATTCACAAATACTCTCAATCTGCCTTAGTCTATGTTTTTTTGTTTTTATCATTAGAAATATAGAAGGAATGGAAATTTCAATAGGTTTAAATATGGTTGCTTATACGTGTATTGTACTTATATATTGTAATATAGGCGCATATTTAACAAATTCTTATAAAAGAAAACAGTATGTAGATAGTAAGGAACTTTTCAGAATATCAATAACAGATCCATTAACAGGTATATACAACAGAGGAAAATTTAACAAAGAACTATATGAGTTAATTAATAACTGTAAAAGAAGTGGAACGCCACTATCTCTTGCCATGTTTGATATTGATAATTTTAAAAGAGTTAATGATACCTACGGGCATCTTATGGGAGATTGTATCCTAAAGGGCATAACATCTACAGTACAAAAGGGAATTAGAGAGATAGATATTTTTGCTAGATGGGGTGGAGAAGAATTTGTAATACTTCTTCCTAATACCAATATTGAGCAAGCTTATGAAATAGTTGAAAAAACAAGAGTTTGTATTCAACAGAATGTATATAGTAATATTGAAAATATCACATGTAGTTTTGGTGTAGTAGAACTTAGAGACGACGATGATGAAGATTCCTTGATTAAAAGAGTTGACAAGCTTCTATATGATGCGAAAGCATCAGGTAAAAATATCGTTGTAAGTGATGTGAATTTTAACAATAGAAACAATAATAGAGTTTATTTCCTGTAATATATGAAAGTGTTGTCCAGGGAATTAGAAATGTGGACTTAAAACTAATTGAAATGACAAATATTATTTTTGAGCTCTGCTTTTACAGTAACTATCAAGTTGTTATCTTCGTCACAATAACAAGTTTAAAACACATCTATAAACAGATGTCCTATTAAAATATCTTATAATGTATTAATTGACTTTATTTTATTATAAACAGACAAACATTGATTCTCTAGCTTATTCTTTACGATCTTGTGTTGAAAAATACTTAATAAACCACACCATATAAAAAAAGAAATAAGAAGTAAAAATGGCACAAGTAAAAAATAAGAATTCATTGAAATAACGCTATTAAGATTGTAAGCATCACGTACTATAATAAAGGGCAATGCAAATATAACTGCTACAATATTTCCAAAGAATACATAAAATGAGTAAGTGTTAAGTTGTTTCCTCAGTACGGGTAATTCTTCATTGAATTCTTGTAGCAAGTCATTATTATTAAGGGTTAAGTGGCTTAAATTTATATGAATGACTTGTAAAATCACACTTGACAAAGCAAAAACTAAAAAAACACCAAAACCTATAATAGGTCTATGAGTCGAATAGGCAATTGTAAATAAAGAGATTAAACCAAGGAGTACAAGTGCTAAAGCAATAGCTGACATATTTTTAAACTTTGTACGGGTAGTATCAAAGAGTCTTTTAGTTTGTTTTTCTGTTTTTGAATTCTTGTTCGCAGTATTAAGATTATCTTTGGAGATACGTCCCCCATTTATTATTTCATCAGATGTTACATCAAACATTTCTGCAATAACTGGAATTAAAGTGATATCAGGATAACTTTCATTACGCTCCCATTTACTCACTGTTTTGTTAGAAACCAGTAAACGGTCTGCAACCTCTTGTTGTGTCATTCCATTTGCTTTCCTTAATGACGCAATAAAACTACCTATACTTCTCATTTTCATAAATATCTCCCTCATAAAAAATATAATCATAGATGTAATTTAATTCTACAGTATAGAGAGAAAGTTCACAACCTACTTATCTGAGAATTTATCTACGAATCAGAGAATGCCAGGGAAAAAAGGTATCTGGGGACTATAAACTAGATGCCTTTTTTACTGCTTTTTCAGTGCCTGCTTCACAAGCAAGTTCGTAATATTCAATCTTATGGTTAATTTTTTCAAGATGTTTATTTAATGCTTCTATTTGTTTATTAACCTGTTCTTTTTGCAGCTTAAAGAGTTCCAAACGGTTTTGTAATGTTGAATCTCCTTCAGAACACCAGTCGATGAATTGTTTGATATCTTTTATTTGCATGCCTGTGTTTTTAAGGCAGCTAATTAGAGACAACCATTCAAAGTCACTTTCTTTAAAAATACGGATACCAGAAGCCGATCGTTCTATAAAAGGGAGTAATCCTTCTTTATCATAATATCTAAGGGTATGAGGGGTTAAGCCTGTTCTTTCTGATACTTGTGCAATTGTGTATTTCATTGGATTCATCCTTTCTGTAGTGAAAAATAAATTATTGGGAGTTAACATCTTATTTATAATAATACTTAAAGTTAACTCTAAGTCAAGTGTGAAAGTTAACCTTTGGTCTTGACTTAGAGTCGACTCGAAGGGGTATAATTTTTAGGTAGAATATAATTTCAACACTTAAAGGAGGAGAATTATATGAAATCATTAATAGATACTTACGAATTACACAATGGTGTTAAAATTCCTTGTGTAGGTTTTGGAACTTGGCAAGCCACTGATGGGGAAGAAGCAACAACTTCTGTTAGAGAAGCCATAAAGGCTGGTTATAGACATATTGATACGGCTGCTGCATATGGTAACGAAGAAAGTATTGGTATAGCCGTTAAAGAAAGTGGTTTAAAAAGAGAAGATATATTTATAACAAGCAAATTACAAAATCCAGCCCATGGTTATGAAGCCACTATGTCAGCTTTTGAAGAATCCATGAAAAAATTAGATATGGATTACTTAGATTTGTATCTCATTCATTGGCCTAATCCTATAAAATTCAGAGATTGTTGGGAAGAAGCCAATGCTGGTACTTGGAAAGCTTTTGAAGAATTGTATGAGGCAGGTAGAATCAAAGCAATTGGTGTAAGTAATTTTATGCCACATCATATAGATGAACTATTAAAAACAGCCAAAATTGTTCCAATGGTTAATCAGATTAGACTTTGTCCAGGAGAAACTCAACCAATTGTAGCGGCGTATTGTGAAAAACACAATATTTTATTAGAGGCCTATAGTCCACTTGGAACGGGTAGAATTTTTGAAGTGGAAGAAATGAAAGGGCTTGCAGAAAAATACAACAAATCCGTTGCACAAATTTGTATTCGTTGGTGTTTAGAAATGGGATATTTACCATTGCCAAAATCAGTACACCCAACAAGAATTAAAGAAAACACTGAAGTTTTTGATTTTGAATTGTCAAAAGAAGATATAGAATTGATTGCAAATTTAAAAGAATGTTGCGGACCTACAAGAGATCCAGATACAACAAATTTTTAGAGGCAATGTTGAGTAAAGAGCATTTAGTGTAAAAGCTAAATGCTTTTCCTATATAAAGAGAAGTATTATAAACGCTGTAATAAACATAAAATATAGTAATTGAAGAATAACGAAGGAGGCATTAAGGGTGAAAGATAGAAAACCCTTAACTTCTGAAAAAAGTGATTATAAATTTAAATTAAAAAGTTTTGTATCCTTTGATACCATTATGTTTTTAATTGTTGTATTAATTTTTATTAGTGCGTTAATATTTATAAGCAAATCCATTAATGAACGTAAAGGTCTTGTAAATGAACAAAGTATGGTTATAGATGTCGTGACAAAATTTGGGGAAAACCTTAAAAACGTACCTTTATTAGCACCTAAAGAGATTGTAGAAGAAAGTATAAAAGAAAGTTATAGCAATTATGTGTCTCAAGAACTTTTAGAAAAATGGTTAAAAGACCTACTTAAAGCACCAGGAAGAATAGCCTCTAGTCCTTGGCCAGACAGTATAGAAGTTATTTCTGTTGATAAAATATCTAATGATACATATAAAGTAAATGGTAGAATCATAGAAAAAACAAGTACGGGTGTGGTCAATGATGGCTATGCCAGTAAAAGACCTATTTTGTTTATAGTTAAAAGAATAGATGGTAAATGGGTCATTAATGATGTGTTATAAAAAAATTTAAAAACCCTGTTGACATTAACGTTGCGTAAAGGTGTATAGTAAGAGTGTCAGGAGGGATTACAAATGGAGTACACAGTAAACAAATTGGCTAAGTTAGCAGGAATTAGCACCAGAACATTACGATATTATGATGAAGTAGGAATTCTTAAGCCGGCAAGAATTAACTCGTCAGGATATCGCATATATGGTAGGGAAGAAGTTGATCAATTACAGCAAATTCTATTCTTTAGAGCATTAGATGTAAGCATAGATAGAATTAAAGATATGATGACATCTCCTTCTTATAATAGAATAGAGACTTTAAAAGATCATCATAACAAACTCCTTATAAAACGTAATCACTTAGACAAATTAATTGAAAATGTTGAAAAAACAATTGAAAGTGATGAAAGGAGTATGGTTATGTCAGATAAAGAAAAGTTTGAAGGTTTCAAACAAAAGATGATAGAGGATAATGAGAAAAAATATGGTAAAGAAATAAGAGAACAGTATGGTGAAGATGCTCTTAAGGCATCAAATAAGCAATTCAAAAATATGTCACAAGAACAATATGCTGAATTTGAAGCTTTAGGAGAAAAAATATTAATACAACTGGAAAAAGCATTCCAAGAAGGGGACCCAACTAGTGAGTTGGCTAGGGAAGTGGCTGATTTACACAAACAATGGCTAACCTTTGCTTGGGGCAGTTATTCAAAAGAAGCCCACGCCAATATTGGTAGAATGTATGTTGAGGATGAAAGATTTACAGCATTCTATGACAAAAAACAACCAGGTCTAGCAGCATTTTTATGTGACGCTATATCAGTTTATACTTAATAATATATAAAAAATGTGTGATCTAATTTAGGTCACACATTTTTTTCTTAAGCCCCAATTTCAAAGATTTTATCTGCATTTTCAATAGTGGACAACCGATGAGCTATGATGATGGTTGTTCTATCTTTACTATATGTTTCAACAGCTTCTTTAATAAGGCGTTCTGATTCAGAGTCTAGAGCAGAGGTTGCTTCATCTAGTAGAAGAATCGGAGCGTTTTTTAATATTGCTCTTGCAATGGCAATGCGTTGGCATTGTCCTCCTGATAGTCGGATACCTTTTTCACCAACAACTGTATCGTAGCCATTGGATTGCTCTAATATAAATTGGTGTGCATTAGCAGCTTTTGCTGCCTCAAACACTTCTTCATCAGAGGCATTTAACCTGCCATATCTGATATTTTCCATTATGGTTTCGTTATATATATAGGCATCTTGAGGCACATAAGCAATCAAGTCTCTTAATTCATTTAAAGTCATTTGACCAATGCTTTTTTCACCAACGACAATGGTACCTTCCTTAGGTGGATAAAAGCCAAGTAACAGCTTAGCAATAGAACTTTTCCCGCTGCCGCTTTCTCCAACCAATGCGACGGTTTCACCTTTTTTTATCGTCAGATTAAGTTTATTAAGGATAAGGTCTTGATCATAAGCGAAAGAAACGTCTTTAAATTGAATGTATTCTGGACTTTCAAATGTGTTCATACCATATGAATCAGGTTCTTCTTCTTGATCTAAAAATTCATAAACCCTATTGGTAGCAGCTAAGGCATTATAAAAATGTGGAAAGTACTCTCCAAACTGTCTAAAATTATAATCCAGTGCACTTTGAAGACTCATTATAGCAAGAATATTACCGTAAGTTGTTAGGCTCTTCGTAACCATAATACTTCCTATAAATAGAAATACGATAAGATTTATCATAGAGATAAGAAAATTATAACTGGTTAACAAAGCAGATAACTTTGAACGTTTTAGGGTAAGAGCACTAGTAGCATCATTATTTATATTGAAATTTTTAACCATTTGATTTCCTATACCAAAGATGCGAATCATAGACATACCACTAATAATATTACTAAATGAAACAGTCATGTAACCAATTTCTTTTTGAATATGGCTTGTTAAAGCTTTTAACTTTCTAGAGAACAAACCATTCATACCAAGAGATAAAATATTTAATGTTAAGATAATAGAAGTAATTCGCCAATCAAGAAGCATCATAGGTATAATATAAATCAAAGCAGTTATAATGGAAGCAATGGTTCTTCTAAAATGACGCATAAAAATAACAGCCATTACAGTTACATCATTTAAAAATATAGAAATTAATTGACCGCTATGATTTTTTTCGAAATAGGATAGGGGCAGCGTGCCATATTTTTTATAAGCTGCTTTTTTAGCATTCCCAAAACCGTATTTGGCAGTGCCATTAAACATAAACTGAAAAATAGGTAGTAAGAGTAGTATAACAAGTATATATATAACCAACATACCAATCATTTTATAAATTGTGCCCATACTTTCTGGTGCACCAATATCTAATAGTCTTTTTAATAAATAGGATTCCACAAGAGCGGAGCTACTAAAACCTATGGTCATGCCAATAATGCCAATAGAGTACCATATAAGATGACCTTCTAAAAAGACCATTGTGTTTTTAAAGTCTTAATATAATTTTCTCATTAAGAAACCTCCCCTACTTGGTTGCTATAGAGCTTACTATAAATACCATTTTCTATAATAAGATTTTTATGGTCACCTTTTTCTACCACTTCCCCCTGATCAAGTACAATGATTTCATCAGCATTGATGATGGTTGAAAGTCTATGTGCGATTACAATAACTGTTTTATCTTTTCCATAGATGTCTAGAGATTTTTGAATGAGGTTTTCAGAGTCTACATCAAGAGCAGAGGTCATTTCATCTAAAAGGAGTATAGGCGCATTTTTAAGGAAAGCCCTTGCAATTGCGACTCTTTGTTTTTGACCTCCAGAAAGATTAGAGCCCCATTCAGCAAGAACGGTTTGATAGCCTTCAGGCAAATTCATTATAAAATCATGAGCATAGGCCAACTTAGCAGCTTCAATAATATCATTCATTGTAGCAGAAGGGTTGCCATACCCAATATTAGCAGCAACAGTATCTGGAAAAAGATGAGTATCTTGAGAAACCAATGCTATGTTTGATCGTGCCATTTCTATGTCCCAATAACTTAGAGATTTACCATATAGTTTTACCTCGCCTGCATTAGGAAGGTAATAACCTGTAATCAATTTAAATAGGGTGCTTTTACCACACCCGCTTGGTCCTACTAGGGCAGTTCTTTTTCCGGTTTTTATACTAAAAGAAATATTATTTAATAGAGGGAAGTCACTTGTGTATCCAAAAGAAACATTGTCAAATTCAATAGCGGTTTCATTTGGGCCAAAGACCTCATTACCAAATTTTTCTTCTTCATAATTCAATATTTCCAATAATCGGTTAGCAGATACTGAAGCTTCTTTAAGATTCGTTACAAAAGTTGGCAAGTCGGATAAAGGGTTAGAAATATACCTTAAAAGGAGTACAAAGGCAATAAATTCACCACTGGTTATGGTACCTCTATAGGCATTAATAAAGCCAATAACAATACAGATAAAGGTAGGTAATGCTTTAATCATATATTCAAAAGGTGCTAAAATGGCTATTATTTTTTCATATTTCACGTAATGAACCGTTGCTTCGTCCATGTTTTCATTGAATTTTTTCTTTCTTGCTTCTTTTAGATTGTAAGCTCTTTCTATATTAGCCCCTAGAATAGAATCTTTGGCTATTGAGGTTACATCATCCATTTTATCAGCGAAATTAGTAATGTTTTTTGTAATTGGATCCACAACAATTTTCACAAATATTAAAGTAATAGGAACGGAAATGGCGCATATAAGGGTCATTGAAAAATTAACGGTAAGTAAATACAAAAATGAAACAGTAAAAACAATGATGCTGGATAAAAACTCTACAAATGTACTAGACAAATGATATTGTAAAGTATCGACATCATAGCTTAACTTGTTGTTTAACTTTCCTGAGTGTTCATTTTCATAATAGCTATATTGCATTTTAGGTAATTTACTTACAAGAGTATGACGAAGTTTTCTTACTAAGTTAATGGAAAATTTAGAGCGACTATAAACATATATGTAACTAATGAATACACCAAAAACTGTTACCAAAATAAGTTGGAAAAATACAAGCCACATCCCATTTTCTAATATACCATAATCAACTACATTTCTTGCAAAGTCTCCAATAAAAACATTCACTAGAGATAGAAGGATCGTAGTAGCAATTTGAAAAACGAATAAATATTTATAGTCTGCAAGTGCAAATATATCTTTTAAACCAGTGTTTTTTTTCATTTAATACCTCCGTTTAAGCATATAAAATAAATAAAAAATGTGCCTTTCATAATTATCTAGGGCGGATGGGTTTAGAAGTTTTTTTACATCTAAATAAGCACGACAAAATACCTGTCGTGCCAAAAATCTTACTTTATAAGTTTCTAGAGCATTCTGTAAGGTAGTTTTAACAAATCATTAATCTTTGTGGTCAAACAATTTGAAAAGTCGCAATATTAATAAATTTAAAGTATCATACAAGCTTTTCTTTGTCAATGAGATTTGAAATTGTAAATAAACTATTGTATACTATAAATATGCTTAAATCGACTAGTTCCATACATACTTTTGACATATTAGGCAATCCTATTACTTAGTGAAAATTAATAAAGGAGCGATTATATGGAAAATGCAATGTTTTGTTATCAGTGTGAACAAACTATGGGTGGAAAAGGCTGTACAAAGAGCGGTGTTTGTGGTAAAACACCAGAAATATCTAATCTACAAGATTTGTTAATTTATCAATTAAAGGGGATTGCTTGTTATGCAAAGCCACTAATTGAAGACGATCAACTTATTGACAAGGAAATTGTTAAATTTGTTGAAAATGCATTATTTACCACATTAACAAATGTTAATTTTGATGCCCAAGTACATGTAGAACTCTTAAGAGAATCTCAAAAAATCAAAGAATCTCTAAGAGATCGAGCACCAGAAGGCAATTATCCAGATCCAGCTACTTATAATTTAAGTGAAACCAAAGAAAAAATGTTAGATGATGCTGTTAAAGCAGGGATTATGTATGATGAAAGTTTAGATGCAGATATTCGCTCTTTAAGAATGACTGTTCTATACGGTATAAAGGGTATAAGTGCATATGGTCATCAAGCAAGATTCTTAGATTATCATAGTGATCAATTGGATAATTTTTATTTCTTAGGATTAGAAGCTACAACAAATGATGATCTAACCCTTGAAGATTTAATACGTATGACAATGCGAACTGGAGAAATGAGCGTGGAGGTAATGAAGGTCTTAGATGATGCTAATACAGAGACATTTAAACATCCTTCACCACACAAAGTGAATGTTAATAAAGTGAAAGGACCTTTTGTTGTCATTTCTGGACATGATTTAAAAGACTTAGAAATGCTTCTTGAACAATCTGAAGGAAAAGGGGTTAACATATATACCCATGGAGAAATGTTGCCAGCTCATGGATATCCTTCCCTTAAAAAATACAAACATTTAGTAGGTAACTTCGGGTCTGCTTGGCAGAATCAACAAAAAGAATTTGACGAAATCCCAGGTTGTATTTTAATGACAACAAACTGTCTAATGAAACCTAGAGAGACATACAAAGATAGAATTTACACAACCAATGTTGTAGGTTGGGATGGTATTAAAAATGTACCATTAAAAGAAGATGGTACGAAAGATTTTAGTGAAATTATAAATAAAGCCATTGAGCTTGGTGGATATAAAGAGGACGAAGAAGTAAAAGAAATATTAGTAGGGTTTGGGCATCATAGTACATTATCTCACGCTGAAACCATTGTAAATGCAGTGAAAAACGGCGAAATTAGACATTTCTTTGTCATTGGTGGATGCGATGGGGCTAGACCTGGTAGAAATTATTATACAGAGTTTGCAGAAAAGGTACCTAAAGACTGTGTGATCCTTACATTAGCCTGTGGTAAATATAGATTTAACAAAATGGAATTTGGTACAGTAGCAGGTTTACCAAGATTACTAGACATAGGACAATGTAACGATGCTTATTCAGCTGTTAGAATAGCAACGGCTCTTGCAGATGCCTTTGAAACAGATGTGAATTCCCTACCACTGACAATAGTGTTGTCTTGGTATGAACAAAAAGCTGTAGCTGACTTATTAGCCTTATTATCTCTTGGCATAAAAGATATGTACCTTGGACCAAGTTTACCAGCTTTTATATCACCTAATGTATTGCAATATTTAGTAGATACTTTTAATATTAAACCAATAAGTACTGCAGATGAAGATTTGAAAAGTTCACTTCAACAAGCCAATTAGTTAGAATGTGATAAATTAATGCCTTCAACGAAGCTTGTGTCTCTTACGCAGCAAGAGGCATAGGCTGAGTTAATATAGTAAACAAAAAAATCTCTTAGATGTTATGTCTGAGAGATTTTTTTTGTTATAATATTACATAATAGTGTAACCTTTCATCAATGGATACGTTTATATATTGAATAAAGAAAAAGGAGGTAATAATGGACCCAGATATATTAGAAACATTATATATAAAGTACTACAAAACAGCATATATCTATACTTTTTCTTTATCTAAAAACAAAGAAGTGACTGAAGATATTGTCAGTGAAGCTTTTGTAAAAGCCTTTATTACCTTAGATGATGATAAAAAGTACTTTAAGTATTGGTTGCTTGTTGTATGTAAAAACTTATGGATTGACTTTATTAGAAAGAATAAAAAAATAATGGATACCAACTTGGATGAATCATTTATAAAAGACAATGAGAATGTAATAGAAAAGGTTATTGATCAAGAAAAAAATCTAATTGTTTATAAAGCTATTATGACATTACAAAAGAACTATCAAGAAATATTAATATTATTTTATTATGGCAACATCCCACTTATAGACATTGCTGAAATAATGAACCTATCAAGGGGTAATGCCAAAACAATGATTTCTAGAGCAAGAGGAAAACTTAAAATGGTTTTAGAGGAGAGTGGCTATGAATTTTAAAGTTTTATTTGAGAAATACAAAAACAATACAGCGTCAGAAGAAGAAAGAAAAATAGTAGAAGAAGAAATAGAAAAATTAAAGGTATTAAACGAATATATGGATGAAAGTTTTGATTTGGATTATGAAATAGATATAAAAACCAATATAGATCAAAATAATAAAGGTGAATTATATAAAATTAGAAAAAGTGTTAAAAGAAGAAACAGAATAATCATCTTAAGTTCTGTTAGTATAGTATTGATCATAATGGTTGTTTTTCACTCTGTTATTGCACCGATGCTTAATAAATTATATTATAATCCCGATCAAAAAACCTATAGTATGACCAATGATTTATCAATAATACTAGATAGTCATGTGGGGTTGCATTATCCTAATGGATCTCTCGTAACAGTATTAGCAAATAATACAGGGATTGGCAAATATTCTATTACCATCTCAAAAAATAATACTTTTGAAGGAAAAACAGAATATTATTATGGTGATATTAACAAAGGAAAACTAGACATAGAATCTGCCTTTTGGAGAAGGGGCGCTATAGTGAATTTCTTTGTTAATGCAACATATCCTCCTTATTATATGAGAGAAGATGAAATGGAAAATGTCATCAAAAGACTTGAAAATGCTCCACCATATACTCTCATTGAAGCCTATATTTCTTTTGAAGAACTTTTATCTATGAATGAGTTGGCTGAAATAATGAATGTGCATAAGAATATCCACTGGATTGGGATAAGAAATTCAGGAGAGTATAAACAAGTATATCCTTTAATTGGTATATCCAATAAAGGTGGATTTATATATGAAGAACTTAATGAGTTATATCCTCACTTTAACACAGCTTTAATTGCGAGTAAAGATCAAATAACTGGTGATATTTTAGAACAAAATTTTAGATCATCTTTGCAATTTCAAATCAATCACAGTGCTACATTAGAAACATTATCCAGCAATTTTCCAACAAAGGCGTATTATGAAAACACCTTAGTTTATATTAATGAAAATGGTATTAAAACCTATGGTGTAGTTGTCCAAGGAACGCCTGATACTATATTAGAATTAACTCAATTGGACGGCATTAGTGGCATACGAATTAGTAATTCTAAATTTTATTTGCCTTATTATAATTAAATATAGAAAAAAACTTTTTGACATTCCAAAACATCAGTTAAAAAAATTACGTCATATACTTGTAATTTATTGCTAAAAAGTAGTAAAATAGACTTTGTATAAATAAATACGAGAACGTTGAATTATTTTACAATTTATGATATAAAGTTATTAGAACATAAGGAGGAATCAAAAATGGTTTGGGAATTCTTATTTGCTTCAACTGCAGCAGTATTAGGTGTTATTGCAGGGTCAAATTTTAAAAAAAGAAAAATAGCAAAAAATAAATAAGGTATGTAAATTAATTAGTTATATAAACGAGTGACTAGTGATTAGTAATTAGAATGTTGTAATTACTAGTCACTAGTCATTAGAATGAGTTAAAATATTATTATATATAGCTTTTAGGAGGAAAACACTTGAAAACGTACGGATTAAATGAATTAAGAAAAATGTATTTAGAGTTTTTTGAAAGCAAAAACCATCTTAAGATGAACAGCTTTCCTCTGGTACCTCAAAATGATAAAAGTTTGTTATTAATAAATGCAGGTATGGCGCCATTAAAGCCTTACTTTACAGGTCAAGAAACACCACCAAGAAATAGAGTGACAACTTGTCAAAAATGTATTAGAACTGGTGATATTGAAAATGTAGGGAAGACGGCTAGACATGGTACTTTCTTTGAAATGTTAGGGAATTTTTCTTTTGGTGATTATTTTAAAGAAGAAGCTATTGAATGGGCTTGGGAGTTTGTTACTAAAGTAATGGAAATTCCTGAAGAAAGACTTTATGTTTCTGTATATGAAGAAGACGATGAAGCAGAAGAAATTTGGAACAAAAAAATTGGTGTTGATTTAAGTCGTATCTTTAGAATGGGTAAAGCGGACAACTTCTGGGAATTAGGAGTAGGACCTTGTGGCCCTTGTTCAGAGATCTATTATGATCGTGGAGAAAAATTCAGTTGTGGTAGTGAAAACTGTACAGTTGGGTGTGACTGTGATAGATATATAGAATTCTGGAATCTGGTATTTACTCAATTTGAAAAAGATGAAGCAGGGAATTATCATCTTTTAGAAAATCCAAACATTGATACAGGAATGGGATTAGAGCGTTTAGCGGTTATGATGCAAGACGTGGATTCTATTTTTGATGTGGATACAATTAAAGCTCTTAGAGATGCTGTTTGTAAAAAAGCAAATGTTGAATATATGAAAGATTACAAAAAAGATGTCTCTATTAGACTTATAACAGATCATATTCGTTCAGTAACCTTTATGGCTTCTGATGGGATATTACCGTCTAATGAAGGTCGTGGTTATGTACTTAGAAGACTTTTAAGACGTGCTGCTAGACATGGCAAGTTATTAGGTATACAAGGTAAATTCCTTGCAGACTTAAGTAAGATTGTAATAGAAGTATCAAAAGATGCTTACCCAGAGTTAGATGAAAAAAGAGATTATTTATATAAAATCATTACAATAGAAGAAGATAGATTCAATGAAACAATTGACCAAGGATTAACCATTTTAAAAGGGTATATTGATGAATTAAAAGAATCTAAAGGAACTGTATTATCTGGTGAAAATGCTTTTAAACTATATGATACATATGGCTTCCCTCTTGACTTAACAATGGAGATTCTTGAAGAGGAAGATCTAGAAGTAGATCAAGACGCATTTAATAGTGCTATGAATGAGCAACGTGAAAGAGCCCGTAGTGCAAGAGAAGAGTCTAATTACATGGGTTCAGATGAAAATGTGTACAACAAATTAGATGCCTCAATGTCAACAACTTTTGTCGGCTATACAAATACGGATTACACTTCAAAAATTCTTGTATTAGCAACTGACAGCGACATTGTAACTGAATTGACATCAGGAGATAAAGGGACTATTTTTGTTGAAGAAACACCATTTTATGCAACAAGTGGCGGTCAGTTAAATGATAAAGGGATTATTCAAACGGATTCTGGGAAATTTATTGTAGAAGATGTTAAAAAAGTAATGGGGAATAAGTTTGCTCATATTGGTACAGTAGAATCAGGCATCTTTAAAACAGGTGAAACAGTTAATTTAGCAATTAACAAAGAAGATAGAGAAGCAACTGCAAAGAATCATAGTGCTACCCATATTTTACACAAAGTTTTAAGAGAAGTATTAGGTTCACATGTTGAACAAGCAGGTTCCCTTGTGTCCTCGGATAGATTAAGATTTGACTTTGCTCATTTTTCAGCTTTAACACCTGAAGAATTAAGTTTAGTAGAAGAAAAAGTAAATGGTATAATTAATGAAAGTCTAGAAATTAAAACAGAAGTTACTTCGATTGAAGAAGCAAAAAATAAAGGTGCAATGGCTTTATTTGGTGAAAAATATGGTGATGAAGTAAGAGTTGTTTCTATGGGAGATTATAGTATTGAGCTATGTGGTGGAACACATATTGATAACACCAACGCCATAAGCACTTTTAAAATCGTTTCTGAGGCTGGTATAGCAGCAGGGGTTAGAAGAATCGAAGCGTTAACGTCAAGTAATGCTATTGACTATTATAAAGCACAAGAAAAACTAATTAGTGATATTTCTAAATTATTAAAAACAGATGCTAATCAACTTCTTAGAAAAGCTGAGAGCATTCTAGAGGACCTTAAAAGTCTTCAACAAGAAAATGAGAAATTAAAAAGCAAATTGGCTCAAGGTGCTGTAGGTGATATATTAAATGAAGTTGTAGAAGTTAATGGTGTAAAATTATTAGCATCAAAAATAGATAATTTAGAAATGAATGATTTAAGAAACCTTGGAGATCAATTAAAACAAAAAATAGATTCGGGTGTTATTGTATTGGCATCTAGTAGCGATGATAAAGTAAGCTTGGTTGCTATGGTAACAGATGATGTTGTTAAATTAGGAGCACATGCAGGTAATATCATTAAAGCTACCGCTACAATTGTAGGTGGTGGCGGCGGTGGCCGTCCAAATATGGCACAAGCTGGTGGAAAAAATCCAGAAAAAATTGAAGAAGCATTATTAATGGTTAAAGAAGTCTTATTAGGTCAGCTGTCTAAATAAGGAGATGCCAATGAAAAAAAGCATTGTTTTATTAGGGATTATTTTAATCTTAAGTGGTTGTTCCAACAAAACGGATAGTATTCAAACAATACAATTAACAAATACAACGACGCCTCAATCCATTGTTTTTAATAAAGATGTGGAAGAAGAGGATTTAAGTTTTGACAGAATTCCTGACTCTGAATTAATAAAAGAAGTTACTATTTCTGCTGTTGGTGATATTATGGTTCACCAATGGCAGATTACTAGAGCTTATAATGAAAAAACCGATGAATTTGATTTCTCTGATGCATTCAAACATATTGCACCATACCTTCAAAGAGCTGATTTAACGGTGGGTAATTTGGAGACTACTTTTGGTGGAAAAGACAATGGGATAAGAATGGCTAATTCATTTTATTTTAGAGGGTATACAGGGTATCCTTGTTTTAATACCCCCGAAATCCTTGCCTATAATCTTAAAGATGCTGGTTTTGATTTATTATCTACAGCCAACAACCATTCTTTAGACAGTAGAGCAATTGGTGTCATTAACACATTGGACTTTTTAGATGATGCGGGGTTAGAGTATGTAGGAACCCATAGAAATCAAGAAGAAAAAGAAACAATAAAAATCAAAGAAATTAATGATATAACCTTTGGTTTTGGTGCATACACATATGGCACCAATGGTTTAGTTGTTCCAGCAGATAGGCCATATCTTGTTAATACCCTAGATATGTACAATCCAGTAAAAATAGCACAAATGATAGAAGATATAAAAGTTATGAGTCCTCTTGTTGATTTTGTTGTTGTATTTATTCATTTTGGTAATGAGTATTTTGATCACCCTAATGACCATCAAAGAAGAATTGTGGATCAACTTTTTGAAGCTGGTGCTGATGTTATACTAGGAAGTCATCCACATGTCCTTCAACCCATTGAAATAAGACAAATTAAAGATGGTGAAGAGGAAAGAACAGGTGTTGTGATATATTCACTAGGGAATTTTATATCTTCACAAAGATATAGTACCAATCGTCCAAAAGATACAGACATAGGTATGATTTTTGATATTCATTTTGAAAAAATATATAATGATAAGCCCACTATTAGTGGTATATCCATAATACCTACAATGACCCACTGGAATAGTGAAGCAGTGTCTGTAATACCTGTAAATGAAGTATATGAAAATCTCGATGCAACAGATATAAAACTTAGCAATTTTGAAAGAGAACGGTTAAAATATTCTTATACCAATAGCTTTAAACATTTAATAAGTTACTTAAATGATATAACCTATCATTATGAGGATTACATTTATACGATAAACATAAATGAATAAGATTGGATATTATTAACAAAAATTTTTGTGTAAATAATACCAATAAATATAGGTGTAAGTTTAAATTCAATATATGATACAATAATTTACCAATAAATAGATATTAAATTATTGTATTCTGTACAGTATATTTTTTAAACAGGGTATAATTTTTCATTATTTTTGTTAAAAATAAGTTGACGAATTTTAAATTTATGCTATAATCAACTATAGTGCTTATAAGTATTACCCAATAGTTGTATTAGCACAATAAGCAACTGGAGGGAGGTAGGAGTGGGCTATGTCTAACGTAACTATAAAAGATAATGAGTCTCTCGACAACGCTCTTAGAAGATTTAAACGCAACTGTGCAAAAGCAGGAATTCTTCAAGAGGTACGTAAAAGAGAACATTATGAAAAGCCAAGTGTAAAACGCAAAAAGAAATCCGAAGCTGCTAGAAAACGTAAGTTTAAATAATTTAGTAGAAAAGGATGATTTTATGTCTTTAAAAGACACGTTAATGCAAGACTTGAAAGTAGCTATGAAAGAAAAAGATATAGTTAAGAAGAATACAATTCAGTTGGTTAGAAGCGCTATCCTTCAAATTGAAAAGGATAATCATACGGAGTTAGATGATTCTGCTATTATTGAAGTAATTGCTAGTCAAGTCAAAAAAAGAAAATCAAGTTTAACAGAATTTGAAAAATCTGATCGTAATGATCTGATCGAAGAATTAAATAAAGAAATTGAAATACTAATGGATTATTTGCCTAAACAATTAACAGATGAAGAGCTTGAACAAGTTATTTCACAAGTTATTGCTGAAGTAGACGCTACGTCAATGAAGGACATGGGTAAAGTGATGTCAGCTGTTTCTGAACAAATTGCAGGAAAAGCTGATAATCAAAGAGTTAGTACAATTGTTAAACAAAAATTAAGTTCTTAGCTTTTGCTAAGAGCTTTTTTACTTTATAAGAAAGTTCTCTTTCCTATAAAGTAAAAAAGTTGATTAAAAGCGCGGCATTTTTCTAACAAAGTTAGAAAAAGCTTGATGCGCAAGAACAAAAGTGACTTCAGATAAGATGTTAATAAGTGTTTTAAAGAGTGACGAAGTCACTTTGTTACATGCTAGAAAATTATTAATTTCCTAGCATATTAAAATATTGATTCCCAAAGGGCAAAACAGTTCTACCATATGTTTTGTTCTTTTTTTTATCTTATTTTTCAATGTTTTTATAGTCTTCTTTGTCACATAAATACGTTCTAGTTGAATATAATAAAACATAGAATTATAGGGGTGATATATATGAAGAAAAAATTAAGAAGTGAGGAACACTCTATTAAAAAAAATCTTACTCAAGCGTTGAATCTACCCCAGGATGTAACATTAGGGGCTTCCTTAGTGACAATTACAGGGAAAAATGAAGTTTTTATAGAGAATTATAAAGGTATTATAGAATATGATACTGATTACATAAAGCTAAGTACAAAACAAGGAATAATAGAACTTAGAGGAAAAAGATTTCTTATTAATTACTTAACAGACGATGAAATGAAAATAACGGGTAGAATTAGTAACATTAATTTTATGTAACAAGGTTATAACTATAATCGTTTCTTTTATTTGAACAAATTAAAGTTTTTAGATTAAAGAAAGAGGGGGATTAAGCTGATAAAATTGATGAAATTTATAAGAGGTTATTTATTAGTTCAAGTATCAGGTTTTTCGCCAGAAAGGTTTTTAAATCTATGTGCTAATAAAGGCATTCTAGTATGGAATCTTCAAAAAAATAAAGGTGGATACATATTTAATATTAGTGTTTCAGGTTATAGGTTATTAAAACCTTTTGTAAAGAAGACAGGAACTAAAATTAAAATTCTAGACAAAATAGGACTGCCTTTCTTTTTCTATAAGTACAGAAAGAGAAAGCTGTTTTTTTTAGGCATTGGCATTTTTGCTTCTTTTTTATACATATTATCACTTTTTATTTGGAAAATAGAAATTGTAGGAAATTATAGTTATACAAAGGAAATGCTAACAAAATACTTATCCACCAATTCTTATTCTGTTGGTATGTGGAAGAATAATGTCATAGGAAGCGAAATTGAACAAAAAATGATGATGGATTTTCAAGATATAGCTTGGGTATCTGTTGAAGTCAAAGGAACGAGAATGATACTTAATATGCAAGAAACATTAGAACGCCATCAGTTTGTTTCTGAGGATTTACCTGCAGATATCGTTGCTGACAAAGAAGGTATTATTACTTCTATTGTCACAAGAAGAGGTATGCCACAGGTAGTTCAAGGTGATGTAGTAAAAGAAGGCGATATATTAGTATCAGGCGATATTTTAATAAAAATGGAAGAAGTTTTACGTGATGTTGAATTTACGCATTCTGATGCAGATATTTATGCAAAAACCATTTACGATTACAATAAAGTCTTATCATTAGATTATAGAGAAAAAGTATTTACTGGAAAAGTATCTAAAGGATATGCTTTTAGTTTATTTAATAACAAAGTAACCATGTATCACCCAAAAATAAAATTTGATAAATACGATAAAATTGTAAAAAATGATACAGTAAGAATAGGAAAAGACTTTTATTTACCCTTTGATAGGGTAACAATGGAATACAGAGAATATTATTATGAAGATCGACAATACTCAGTAGAAGAAGCTACTGAAATATTAAAAAGTAAATTACAAAAATTTATTAAGGAATTAGAAGAAAAGGGGGTTCAAATATTAGAAAATAATGTTAAAATAGTAGAAGAGAATAATACAGTAGAATCTACTGGAAGAATTATAGTAATAGAAAGAATAGGCGTAGATGCACCAATAAATACAATAGAGCGGAGGCTAAAATACGAAGATGAAATTATTCGAGAAGACGATACAAATACCCAATGAACATATCATTAATATATTTGGTCAATTCGATACCCATATTAAGAAGATAGAAAAAATATTAAATGTAACCATTGTGGATAGAGAAGAAAACGTTAAAATCATGGGTGACCAGGACAATGTAGATAAAGCCTATAGAGTATTAGAACAACTCCTAGTTTTGTCTGTTAAAAATACCAGTATTAATGAACAAAATGTTAATTATCTACTGGCTTTATTAACAGAAAATGAAGAAACAAAATTAGCAGAAGTTCATGACGATTTAATTTGTGTTACAATAAATGGAAAACAAATTAGGCCTAAGACCCTTGGTCAAAAACACTATGTAGATCTTATTAGAAAAAATATGATTGTTTTTGGTATAGGTCCAGCAGGGACGGGTAAGACTTTCTTAGCTATGGCCATGGCAATTACAGCTTTTAAAAATAATGAAGTCAATAGAATTATTTTAACAAGACCAGCAATTGAAGCCGGTGAAAGATTAGGATTCCTTCCTGGAGATTTACAAAGTAAGATTGATCCGTATCTAAGACCATTATATGACGCATTGTATCAGATTATGGGTGCTGAAACCTATTTGAAAAACATTGAAAAAGGTTTAATCGAAGTTGCACCATTAGCCTATATGAGAGGTAGAACATTAGATAATGCATTTATCGTTCTTGATGAAGCACAAAATACAACACCTGCTCAAATGAAAATGTTCTTAACACGTATTGGTTTTGGTTCAAAGGCAGTAATAACAGGAGATATAACTCAAAAAGATTTACCTTATGGTGCTAAATCAGGCCTAGAAGAAGCTATAAAGGTATTAAATAATGTTGAAGGTATTGGTATCTCTAATCTAACCAATAAAGATGTAGTTAGACATCCATTAGTTCAAAGAATTGTAACAGCATATGAAAAATATGAAAGCAATAATAAACCAAAAGAAGAAAAAAGGTCTACAAATAATTCCGAACTAAAAAGACCTGATAGAAAAAAATGGAAGAGATAGTTTAATCTTGCTAAGGAGAGGGTATAGATGATTAAAAGACAAAGGATAAAAAATCTAGGTTTATTACAATGTGCTTTAGCTTTTATTACTATATGTTCAACAGTGGGGGCTGTTTTAACATATGTGTTTACTGAAGGGTATTATCCAGATACATTAATTGGTATAACAGGTACCATTATACTTCTTTTAATGGGCCTTTGTTTTTATATTTTTACTCAAAAAAAAGAGATAGTTGATCATAAAAACACCCTGTTTTTATTGTTTTTTATTTACCACGTTATTCTGGTTGCTTTTATACTTACAAGTAAATTATCTTTTTACTTATTACCCATTGCAATTGCTGGGATGCTAATTGCGTTACTATTAGATACTCAGTTAGCAATAATAGTCAATGGTATATTAGCTATATTGGCAAGTTTATTAAGTCTTGAGTTTAATTGGCATATTTTAATTTTTTACTTAGTATCAGGGACTATGGCAAGTTTATTGATTCATCATACCAAATTAAGACGAAATATTGTATGGATTGCAATAACATTAATGGCTACAAATGGTTTCCTTGTTGTTTTCATTAAACTAATTGTTGGTGAAACACCTATAGGGATAGATATATTGTACGCTCTTTTGAACGCAGCTTTTTCAATAATTTTGACTGTTGGAAGTTTACCACTTTGGGAGGCGTTATTTGAAGTAGTAACGCCTTTGAAATTATTAGAACTAAGTAACTCAGATCAAAAATTAATTAAAAGATTATTAATTGAAGCACCTGGAACTTTTCATCATTGTCAGTTGGTTGCGAACCTTGCAGAAACAGCATCAACGGATATTGGTGGAGATTATTTGTTAGCAAGAGCTGGTGCATTATATCATGATATTGGCAAGTTAAAGAATCCTCATATGTTTAAAGAAAATCAAAGTGGAGAAAATCCACATGATACCTTAGAACCTGATGAGAGTGCAAGAGTTATTATTGATCATGTTGCCTATGGCATTAAATTGGCCAATGATTATAAGCTGCCTAAAAGTATTATCAGTATAATAGAACAGCATCAAGGGACAACCTTAGTAAAATATTTTTATCACAAGGCAAAAGAAAATAATGCTACAGAGATTGTTGAAGAAAAAGAATATACTTATAAAGGGCCAACACCCCAATCTAATGAAGCTGCAATTGTAATGTTAGCAGATTCTGTTGAAGCTGCTGTGAGGTGCATACCACAAAAAGAAAAATCATTACAAAATATTGAGATAACTATTAAAAAAATAATAAAAATGAAACTAGAAGAAGGTCAATTAGAAAATTCAGATCTTAAAATTAAAGAATTAAATTCTATTTCAGATGCATTTTTGAAAGTTTATAAAGGCATGTATCATGAACGTATAGATTATCCAAAAGAAGCGTAGAGGTGACTTATGACAATATATATTGAAAAAGAAACAGAAGACACATTAAACTTTGATTACGAAGAAATAATCAATAAAGTAGTTATTCAATCATTACAAAGTGAAAATTTTAAACATGACATAGAGGTAAATGTCATCTTAACAAATAATGAAGAAATACAATGTTTGAATAAACAATATAGAGGTAAAGATGCCCCAACAGATGTTTTGTCTTTTCCAATAATAGATGATAGTGAAATTGGCGATATAAAAACATTAGATGAACATATTCCAGTCCATTTTAATATGGAAACAAAGGAATTATTACTTGGTGATATGATTATTTCTATAGAAAAATTAAAGGAACAAGCACAAGAGTATGGTCATTCAGAAGAAAGAGAATTGGCTTTTCTTGTAGCCCATAGTATGTTACATTTATTTGGGTACGATCATATTGAACCAGAAGAAGAAGAGATAATGAAGTCAAAGCAAAATGAAATATTGGATAAAGTAGGTTATTCTAGATGAAAAATCGTACTCTATTAGATTCTTTTAAGAATGCAATAAATGGATTTGTATATTGTTTAAACAATGAAAAAAATTTTAAGATGCATCTTAAAATCTTTGCAATATCAATTTTCTTTGCTTTTTTTCTTGGTTTTAATGTGACAGAAATAGCCATTGTATTATTAATAAGTACAATAGTTATTGCTTTAGAGATGATTAATACTTCAATAGAAAAACTAGTTGATTTAGTAGTGGATAATAAGATACATCCTCTTGCAAAAATCATTAAAGATATTTCTGCAGGGGCTGTTTTTATATCAGCAATTTCCTCTCTTATCATTGCGGGCTTTCTTTATATTCCAAAGTTTTTAATTATACTAAAGTCTTTTAAATAATATTTTTACTAATGTTAAGGGGGAGTACATAATGAAAAATATACTTAGATGTGTTTTGGTGTTATTAACAATATTTGTTTTCGTTGGATGTGGTGGAAGAGATTCAGAAATTATTGAGAAAGAACCTATAGTAGAAGAAATAATTGAAGTTGAAGAAGAAGAAGAAGAAGAAGAAATAGAAGAAATTCCTGAAGGGATGGCCATTAACCCTTTAACTGGATTATGGATTGATGAAGAAGCTGCAAATAGACGCCCTATTAGTATTATGATTAACAATTTAGGACCTGCAGTACCTCAAAGTGGTATTGCACAAGCAGATATATTCTATGAAACATTAGTAGAAGGCGGGATTACAAGACTCTTGGCTATTTTTCAAGATTTTAATGCTGAAAAGATTGGTCCTGTAAGAAGTGCTAGACATTATTTTTTAGACTATGCATATGACCACGATGCATTATATGTACATTATGGTCAAAGCCCTCAAGCCAATGTAGCGTTTAGAGATAGAAGTGCTCCTAATCTTAATGGATTATCCTACTTAGATACTATTATGTGTTTTAGAGACCATTCAAGAGTAGCACCCCACAATACATATACTAGTTTTAATGGATTAATGGCTGCTTGGGATAGAGTTGGCTATAGAACAAATATCAGTGATGAGTTTGAATCTAAACTTCATTTCTTTGAAGAAGAAACAATACATGAAGATGGTAAAAATGCTATTAAAGTAACTTTACCCTATTCAAACAATACCATTTATAGATCTATTTTTAAGTTTGATGCTGATAAAATGGAATATAGACGATACCATAGAGGTGGGACAGAGCCTTTTATAGACAAAGAAACAGGGGACCAATTGCACTTTAAAAATATTATTGTTCAGTATACAGAAATGTGGGTCATTCCAGGAGATACAGAACATCGAATGGACCAACGATTAGTTTCTGAAGGAAATGGCTATTATATAAGTAATGGTAAAGCAATTGAAATATCTTGGAAAAGAGATGATATGAAATCTACCACGAAGTATTTTGATAAAAATGAAAACGAACTTATGATTAACAAAGGGAAAACTTGGATAGCTATATTCCCTAATAATAGAGAAATTATTTTAGAATAGAGGTTATTATGGAGAATATCGAATTAATTAAAGCCGCAAAAAAAGGGATGAGAAATGCGTATGCGCCTTACTCAAAGTTTCAAGTAGGGGCAGCAGTCCTCACTATTAAAAATAATGTTTATACAGGTTGTAATATTGAAAATGCATCTTTTGGTGCAACGAATTGTGCAGAGAGAACTGCTATTTTTAAAGCGATTTCTGAAGGGGAGAGGGAGTTTGCTAAGATAGCTGTTGTAAGTTCATCAAATGACTTAACCTACCCTTGTGGCATATGCAGACAGGTCCTGGGAGAGTTTATGCCTAATGGCGAAGTAATTTTAGTAGATAAAGACGATAATATAAAAATCTATAAAGTAGAAGAATTTCTTCCATATAGATTTATTTTAGAAGATGACAAGTAGACTAACTAGAGGTGTGAGAATGGAACAACAGACAAAAAGAGTAGATACTGGAAACAGTATTGTAAAACAAGGAAGCATACTTGTTATGTCTTCTATTATTGTTAGATTAATAGGTTTCTTTTATAGGGTCCCCCTATATAACATGCTTGGAGATGAAGGCGTTGCTCTTTATTCAAATGCATATGATGTGTACTCTCTTTTATTAATTATTTCTTCATATGGCATTCCAATTGCTGTTTCAAAATTAGTTGCATCAAAACTATCAAATAAAGAGTACAATAATGCCCATAGGGTATTTAAATTATCCTTACTTTTTGCATTTATATCAGGTTCTATTGCTTCTTTAATAGTTTGGTTTGGAGCAGAATTTATTACTCGTGAGATTGTAAATATACCACTTGCTGCAATTCCACTAAAAGCTTTATCTCCTACTATTTTAATTGTGTCAATATTAGGCGTGTTTAGAGGGTATTTCCAAGGTATGAATACAATGGTACCAACGGCATTATCTCAAATAATAGAGCAAATACTAAATGCAATTGTTAGCGTTGTAGCAGCGGCGTCCTTATTAAGTATGGGTATTGAATTTGGTTCAGCTGGTGGTACCATCGGGACTGGAGTGGGTGCACTAACAGGTTTAATATTTATGATAAGTATATATTTACTGATACGTCCTAAGATTAATAGAAGGTTAGCAAGAGATACAAAAACTATTGAAATATCTACCATAAATCTATCTAAAATGATTGCTTTAACCATAGTTCCCATTGTTATAGGGACAACAGTCATTAATCTTACTAATTTTCTAGACAATGTAATGTTTAATCAAAGTTTAGGATTTAGAGGATATACGGATTCTGATATTAGACTGTTAAGTGGCATATTAAATGGTAAATATAAATTAATCATTACTTTTCCTATTTCAATAGGGTCGGCTTTAGCGGCTGCAACGGTACCAAGTATAGCATCATCATTGAATAATAGTTTTAAGGACATTAATAGAAAAATAGATGTGGCTATTAGGTTTTTAATGCTTATCGCCATTCCTTCTGCTTTTGGTATTTTAACATTAGCGGGTCCCATATTAAACTTAGTTTTTAGGGATGAGTCAACGATAGAGGTTGTTAGATTGTTACAACTAGGTTCCGTTTCAATTATTTTCTTCTGTTTATCAACCATCGCAATTGGAATCCTTCAAGGGTTAGATAGAATTAAGTTACCTATAAAGCATTCTGTTATTTCAATGACCATTAAAATGATTATAAACTTTATATTCTTTTTTGTTTTACGTTTAAGTTTGTTTGCAATGATTGTATCTAACATTATCTTTTCAATCATTTCTGCTTATCTTAATCTAAAAGCAGTTAAAAAAATTACAAAATTAAACATTAATATTAAAAAAGCTTTTATACTGCCATCTGTTTCCGCGACAATTATGGGGGTTATTGTTTTTTTAGTATATAACATTACTCATTATATAGTAAAAAGCAATGCCATTAGTACTTTGGTAGCTATTGCTTTCGGTATTGCTACATATGGCATTCTTATCATCAAAACAAAAGCAATTAATGAAAACGAATTATTAGGATTACCTCAAGGAGGTAAACTTGTAAAATTATGCTATAAATTTAGACTACTATAATTATTATAGTAGTCTTTTACTACTTTATAGAAAATGCCCTTCCTATAAAGAAAAAAGTAGATTTAATGTACAGCAATATTAAGCTAAATTTATTGAGTAAGTATAATATAATAGATTTTGGTAGATAATAGGATATATTCCAATATAAGCAAAAACTGCTAGCATAGTCTAACTATGAAAAGGAGTGTTTGAAGTGAAGAGAAAAATTATCTATCCATTATCTTTTTTATTTGTATTTGCATTTGGTTTTTTTATTGCTTACCAGATATTTGTACCAGATAAAGAAATAATTGATGAAAACGAACCTGCTATTGAAGATATTATAGATACAGAAATGCTAGATATTGCAGAAGCAGAATTGAATGAGCCTATTGTTGAATTAAATAGTGGTACTGTTGCTGTTGATACTGTTAGGCAAGAGAGGATAACCCCATCTACCAAATTAGTCATTGAATATCTTTACTTAGAAGACAATACAATTGTTCAAGATGAGATGATTCCCCCTTACTACTTCCTAGATTTAACGAGAGATCAATTAGAGAAATATACAAAAGATTATTTAGGCAATCCAACAGCAAGTGATCAAGAAAAAGACTTGGATAATTTTGAATTGGTTTCATTTTCATCATCTAAAGTAGTACTGCGTAAAGTATATGATTCAGGTTATAAGAATTATTATCAAGTTTATATTGATCCTGAAAGGAATATAATTGTTATTGAAAATCCAGATGGAAGTATACGAGAAGATATTAATGCAGAGGTAAATGCTTTAGGAGAGGAAGAGAGAGAGTCTCTTAAGAAGCCTGGTAGGAAGGTTTATAGTGAAGAGGAGTTATTGCATCTTATTGAGAGTTATTCTAGTTAAAGTAATGTTAATATATAATATGACAAGGTATTTGCCTTGTCTTATTATAATATTTTGTTTTTCTTTATTTTTTAGCAGGAAAAAAATTCCTGTTTAAGGTATAAGAATATTTTAGAGTCCGAAAATAAATTAATATCATATAAACTAATAACAAAGATACGAAAAACATCCTGATACATCCTGTAAAATCAAGAGTTCTAAAAGCAGAGAGATACAAAGATAGACCTGTTCAAAAGGGAGAATGAAAAAAGTCATTTATATGTTTCTATTAAATAAAATTTCTGATTAATATTTGACAGCTTATGCATATGCTAATATAATTTACATATTAGCATATTTTTTTGTAAAATTTTATGATTTTAAGTACAAAAAGATTCTATGGTAGTTGATAAAAATAAATAGGAGTGATATAAGTGAATTGAGATCAGATTATTGATAAGAATAACAACCTGTAATAACAATTTATTTGCATAATGACATCTGTACTGTATCAAGACATTGTAAACTTTGGTTATAGCTGTAATAAAAGTTCCCTAGTATCATCAAAGAAATAGAGTTTTTAGATTTTAACTTATTCCATTTTTTTGTAAATATTTTTTGTAAATATTTTTCTATTTATTAGATTGAAAAAATTATATCATAAAAAACAGTAAAAATATATTTTTCTAGAGATGTACTAAAAAAAAGATTATTAATGTGGGGGATAAAAATGAATAAAAAAAGAAAAATTAGTATGTTATTAATTGTTTTAGTAATCACTACTTTTGTATTACAAGTTCCAGCTCAACAGGCTAAATCAACTTTTGAAATAGGGGATTATATTGAATTTGGACGCTATAATGGAGAACCTATCTTATGGAGAATTATTCATATTGATGATGAGGGAGCACCGCTGTTGTGGTCTGAAAACATTATTACTTATAAACCCTTTGACTCAGCATTGAGTGGTGAATTTGGCGTTACAAAAAGTGGAAAGGATTTATGGAATAATAGAATAAGCAGTACTGAAAAAGAACGGCGAGAAGCTTATGGTAGCAATCGCTGGTCTACTTCAAATCTTAGAGAATGGTTAAATAGTGAGGACTTTAATGTAAACTATACAACGCATCCACCTACGGAATCAGCAGTGATACGTAATGCCTATTCTCATGAACCTGGATTTCTAAGTCATTTTACTTATGAAGAAAGAGGAGCTATTAAGTATGTTACAAATAAAACTCTTTTATCTGAAATAGATCAGTACTTAGCTAATGGAGGAAGTGAATATCACGAATACGAGCATGAATTGCCTCAAGAAGCAGTAACTAATTATGATAGTGCATATTTTGAATGGGTAGTAGATCAAGTTTTTTTGCTTTCTATTAAAGAATTAGCAGATTACGTCGATGCAAGAGGATATCGAAGGTTTAAATCTCCAACTAGTAAAGCCCTTGAAAAAGATGAGGGTGATAGGTTTAGAGAGCCAGGATTTGAAGATTACTATTGGTTACGAACTCCATTAACGGCTTATGCTACTGATGTTCGAAGTGTGTGTGTGTTTGGTAGTGTTAGTGAGGTTCAAGCTTTCCATTATGAAATTGGAGTGGCTCCAGCATTATATCTAAACCCTAACTCTGTTATTTCTACATTTGGCTTGGGAACAAAAGAGAATCCTTATGAAGTAAAGATAAACTTAAATGAAGAGCATTCAGAATTAATTAACAATCCTTCACCTTGGGCAGTAATGGAAATTGAGAAAGCAAAAAAGAATAATTTAACCACTGTCAGAATTACAAACAATTATCAACAAAGTATAACCAGAGAAGAGTTTTGCGAATTAGTAGTTAAGCTATATGAAAAATTATCAGGAAAAAAAGCAGAATTGTCTTCAATCAATGGATTTACTGATACAATTAACCCTGAAATACTTAAAGCACATGCATTAGGAATTGTAAATGGAGTAAGTGATACTAAGTTTAAACCTAATAATAATGTTTCTAGGCAAGAAATAGCTGTTATGTTTTTTAGAACTTTGAAAGCAGTAGATGAAAGCTTAATAGATGGTATTTATCCGGTTAATTTTGAAGATAAAAGTGAAATCGCAAGTTGGGCTGAAGAGGCTATAGGCTTTATGAGCAATAAAGGGATAGTTGGGGGAGTAGGAAATAATCTAGTTAATCCAAAAGGAAATGCAACAAGGGAGCAAGCTATTGCTTTGGTTGTTAGGACATTTGAAGAGTTTAATTAATTAAGGATTGTAATTATACAAAGTGAATTAATGATAATTTAGAAAAGGAAAAATGAAAGATGAATAATAAAAAAAGAATAGTATTATCGATACTTATTATGACATTAATGAGCTTATTATTAGCTTGTGGAAGTGCACAGAAAGAATCAGAATTAATTGGTGAGTGGGAATTAATAGAAGATGTGTTAGCTTTTGGATTTTTTACTTATCCTAAAGGATCTAAAGTGCAATTTTATAGTGATGGTAATATGAGTTTTATGGGAATTGGATCAAAATATGAAATAGTTGATGGTAAATTAAAATTAACAGAAAATGATGGACCAGTTACGTATAACGAATACAAAGTAGATGGAGATACGCTGACATTACATTTACAAGCAACTGGATTATTGGCAGGGAACTCTGTTGAGTTGAATTATAAAAGAGTAGCTAAATAAATCAATAATAGCAGTAAATACAATAAAAAAGGATAACCCACACATAAGGGTTATTTTTTTTAGCTACAACTTACAACTCATTATATAAAACAAACAACGTAAGTTATACAGCCATTAGTAAAGGTAGTATGATGTTAAGATACGGTATAAAGAAATTCCAGATGCTATAAATATTAAATAATTAGAAGATAAAGGTATTGGTTTAAAATGAGAAGAAGGCTATGGGCAAATTATCTTTAAAGTTTTTTTGAAGTTTGTATTTACAATCAAATTAATTTATTAAGAAACTAAATTTATTGTTGGTAAAATCCATCGCTATTCTGTATAAATGTAATAAATAGGTGGTAAAATGAGTATGAACAAAAAACTAAGATTTATTCTGGTTAGAATATGTTGAACTTAAGTGGATTTTAAAGTAGAATAATATATAAATATAAAGCAAAGTAGGGTAATTATGGGTAAGAACACAGTTGCAATTATTGGTGGAGGTGCTTCTGGCCTTGTGGCAGGTATTGTTAGTGCTAGAGGTGGTGCCAAAGTTACGATTATTGAAAGAATGGATAGATTAGGTAAAAAAATATTGGCTACTGGAAATGGACGTTGTAATTTGACTAACACAGTATTGTCTGTAGATCATTTTAATGGAGAAAACCCTAAGTTTTCTATGCCAGTACTAAGTGCTTTCGATGTAGAGAAGACCATAGAGTTTTTTAATGGGCTTGGAATCTACCCAAGGGTAGAGAATGGGTATGTTTATCCTTATTCTAATCAAGCTTCTTCTGTTTTAGATGTACTTAGGCAAGAGATTGAACAATTAAAAATTAATGTTGTTTATGAGGAAGAAGTTAAAGAGATCGAAAAAAAGAAAAATCAATTTATTATACATACGAATGGTAATAAATATTATACCAATAAAGTTATTTTATGTGCAGGAGGGAACTCAACTCCCAACCTTGGGTCAAATGGGAGTGGTTTTGATTTAGCCAAGAAACTAGGACATAGAATCGTTAGCCCTTACCCTGCATTGGTTCAGATTAAAGCCAGTGAAAATTATTTGAAAAGGATTAAAGGGGTAAGGGTAATAGCAAAACTTCATTTGTATATTGATGATACTTTAAAAAGAGAAGAAGTTGGGGAAGTTTTGTTTACAGATTATGGTTTATCAGGTATACCAATATTACAGATTAGTAGATATATAGGTGAAGCCATTAATAATGGTAAAAAGATTAAAGTTTTATTGGATTTAATCCCAGAATTAGAAACGGAGGCTTTAGATAAAATATTAGTAGAGCGATTTACCAATATGCCTTATAAATCCATAGAAGATAACTTAATTGGGTTATTAAATAAAAAGCTAATTCCTATAATTACACATTTATCAGATATAAAAGATAATCAGCCCGTTAGTCAGATAAGTAAATCTCAAAGACATAAATTAATTGAATCAATAAAAAATCTAACCTTTAATATAACAGGAACAAATGATTGGAATCAATCACAGGTTACTGTAGGCGGTGTGGCAACGGATGAAGTAGATCCTAATACATTAGAATCTAAAATTCATCCAAACTTATATTTTGCAGGAGAAATTCTTGATATTGACGGCGATTGTGGGGGATATAATTTGCAATGGGCTTGGAGTAGTGGGTATATAGCTGGTAAAACCATAGTTAAGAAAACCAATTAAAAACAAAGGATGTAAAAGTGATGATAAGAATACAACAATTAAGATTTGAGTTAAATCATAATGATAATAATATTAAAAATAAGATACTAAAAGAGCTAAGAATAACAGAAGATGCTTTAAAAGAATACAGAATTATTAAAAAATCCATTGATGCTAGAAAGAAAAATAATATCATAATTGTATATACTATTGATATTAAAGTACAAGATGAAAAGAGTGTAATGAAGAAGATTAACAATAATAATATTATGTTAACAACTCATCAAAAATACACTTTTAATGTTACTGGACCAGAAAAGATTAAGCATAGACCTATAATTGTTGGAACAGGTCCAGCAGGATTATTTGCTGCTCTACTATTGGCAGAAAAAGGGTTTAAGCCTATAATAATAGAAAGAGGACAGCCAGTAGAAGAAAGATTTAAAGATGTGAATCGTTTCTGGGAAACAGGTGTATTAAATCCTGAGTCAAATGTTCAATTTGGTGAAGGTGGTGCAGGTACTTTTTCTGATGGAAAGCTAAATACCATGGTAAAAGAGGAAACAGGAAGAAATCATAAGGTTTTAGAGACATTTGTAGAGGCTGGAGCCCCATCAGAAATTCTTTATATAAACAAACCTCATATTGGTACAGATTATTTAAGAACGGTTGTAAAAAATATGAGAGAAAAGTTAATTGATCTAGGAGCAGACATTAAATTCGGAACTAAATTAACGGATATTATTATTGAAAACAATACAATTATTGGAATTGAAGTCAATAACAATGAAAAAATAGAGTGCCAAATGTTAATTCTTGCAATTGGTCATAGTGCTAGAGATACATTTGAAATGCTATACAAACATAATATCCAAATGGCTAGTAAACCTTTTGCTATTGGTGTTAGAATTGAACATCCACAGATTCTTATTAGTAAGAATCAATATGGAGATTATTATGAAAGCCCACATTTGCCAGTTGCGGATTATAAATTAACCCATAAATGTTCTAATGGAAGAAGTATTTATTCTTTTTGTATGTGCCCAGGCGGTTTTGTTGTTAATGCCTCTTCTGAAAAAGGTCGAATTGTTACTAATGGCATGAGTAATTATGCCAGAGATGAAGTAAATGCCAATAGTGCTATTATTGTCACTGTTAAGCCTGAAGATTTTGAATCAGAACATCCCTTAGCAGCTATAGCTTTTCAAAGAAAATGGGAAGAAAAGGCTTTTCAAGTGGGTGGAAGTTCATACAAAGTACCCATTCAATTGGTAGATGATTTTTATAAAAATAAAGCATCAAATAATTTAGGAGATGTTATGCCATCTTTAAAAGAACAAGGGGTATTGGCAAATATTCAGGAATGTTTACCTCATTATGTTATTGAGGGATTAAAAGAGGGCATTCAAGCTTTTGATAAAAAAATCAAGGGATTTGCAAGACAAGATGCAATTTTATCTGGAGTAGAAACAAGAACGTCATCACCAGTTAGAATCCATAGAGATGATAATTTTGAAAGTAATATCAAAGGATTATATCCTTGTGGTGAAGGTGCTGGCTATGCAGGAGGTATAACTTCTGCAGCTATGGATGGTATAAAAACGGCAGAAGCTATATTTAAACGATTTAAACCAGAATAATAGGGGGGATTCACTTGAGTAAACGAAGTCATTTGAAAGATAAAAAAAGAATTGTAATAAAGATTGGTTCATCTTCATTAACCCATCCAGAGACAGGGCATCTGAATCTTGCTAAATTAGATAAGTTCACAAGGATTTTGTCTGATTTAAAGAACAAGAATAAAGATGTTATTCTTGTAACCTCTGGTGCTATTGCAGTTGGGTATAAAGCTGTAGGATTAAAAGAAAAACCTGTGGAAATTTCTAAAAAACAAGCCTGTGCATCTGTTGGGCAAGCTATTCTTATGATGATTTATCAAAAGTTATTTAGAGAATATAACCAAACAGCAAGTCAGATACTGTTAACCAAAGATATTATGGATTCAGATATAAGAAGAAGGAATGCAGAGAATACATTTAAAGAATTATTTGAAATGAATGTTATTCCTATTGTTAACGAGAATGATACAATCTCTACTGAAGAAATTGAATTCGGTGATAATGACACATTATCTGCAATAGTGGCCACCTTGGTTAAAGCAGATTTATTAATACTTCTTTCAGATATAGAAGGGTTATATACAGATGATCCAAGAAAAAACAAAGATGCTGTTTTTGTTGAGGAAGTTGCAGTGATTGATGAAAATCTACTCAATATGGCAAAAGGTGCAGGGAGTAAAGTTGGCACAGGAGGTATGATTACTAAAATTCTGGCTGCTAAAATTGCAACTGAATCAGGTGTTGATATGGTTATTTCTAATGGGGATGATGTTAACAATATACTTAGAATTATCGATGGTGAAAACATAGGAACATTATTTTGTAAAAACTAGAAATCAAGGATACATAGGAATGAAAACCACTGTAAATAATTATAGTGGTTTTTTTAAAGGAAAATTCCACAGGAAGTTTTAAATTTTACAACCAATAATAGTATTAAAAATAATAAAGGCTATATATAATATTAAAAAGAGGAAATTTGCAATCTATGAAAGCAAGAAGGGATATGGCTATCGCATTAATACTAATTGGAGTACTAATCATTGGTATTATTATCTTCATTAGGTACTTTGATTTGAATTTTAAGAATGAAGAAAATAAATTAGAATTTAGAATATCCAATAAAAGGAATGGAGAAAAAGAAGATACAAAAGGAAAGACCTATGAGGGGATATGGCTCATAGAAAGTGAAGATATTAAACAGTGCCAGCCTTTAATATATGTTTTTGGTGGCATGATTTTAGATATCCAACAGATCAATAATGAAATTATTAAAGGTGAAATAAGTACAATACAAAGTGCCCCCTCCAATAGAATTGCTAGTGTAACTTTTGAAGCATTAAGGTCCAATAATATTCTAAAGTACCTTTTTTCTGATGACGGATGGGGGAATAAAGGGCAAATTACATTAGAGTTTTTAGAAGATACATTAGACCTTACAATTGATTTAACAGACATTGGAGAAGGTGCTATGTGGGGAATTGGAAATGGCAATTTTATTTTTCATAGGGCATTACCATTTGAAGAATTAGAAATAACAGAATTATCAAGAGCACCTTTTGAAAAATATTTTTCTGAATTAGAAAAAGGGTATTTACAACCATTTAAAGAGTTTCATTTAGAGAATGATCAACTTATTACTTTTGCAATTTTATATTATGCGTATAACCATATTAATGCCACAACAATTGAAAAGTCTGAAGTAGATAAAATAATTTATGATTTTTTTGGTATTAAAGACATAGAACATAATTCAGTATTTGATTATGGCATTATTTATACCAATAATTCATATACATATCCTGTTGTTTCGGGTGTTTCTCGAATCCCAATTGTTGAACAAATCATAGAATGTGATAGTAAGTATTATATTATGTTTACCTTCAATTATATTGATTTTGAAACAAGTGGGTACAATCTAGATGCGTTAATGTTAGCAACTTTAGAGAAAGGATCTGAAGGGTCTAGTATGGACTATTGGCTTAAGGAATACAAAGAGATTTATAAATTTGATTAATGCTACTTTAAACTAGTGATGATTGCACTAGTTTTTTCTTTTAGGATTTAGGCATTAAAAAACTCTTGGAAAAAAAATTGATACATGTTACTATAAAAGTAAAATTTTTATATATGAACTATTTTGGGCTACCTTTTTTCTAATAAGAAAAATATGGGGATGCAATAGAGTTTACATTATGGAGGGTTTTTATGACTTACGAAGATGCGTTAGAATATATTCATGGTTCATTAAGATTCGGTGATAAGCTTGGACTTGATAATATACGTAAATTATTAGAATTAATGGGTAATCCACAAAAAAAATTAAAATTCATACATGTAGCAGGCACCAATGGGAAAGGGTCAACTTGTGCAATCCTTGCAAGTATTTTAAAAGAAGAGGGTTATAAAGTTGGTATGTTTACATCCCCTTATATAGAAGCCTTTACAGAGCGAATAATTATAAATGATGAACAAATTCTTAAAATGGACTTAGCAAGAATAACTGAAGATATAAAAAGCCATGTTGATCATATGGTGAAGGAAGGTTTTAATCATCCAACAGAATTTGAGATTGTTACGGCCATTGGCTTTCAACATTTTTTTGAAAAGAACTGTGATATAGTTGTCCTTGAAGTAGGTATGGGCGGAAGATTAGATTCAACAAATGTTATTGATCTACCCTTGGTTTCTGTAATAACTTCCATAAGTTTAGATCATACAGATTATCTTGGGGATACCATTGACAAGATTGCTTTTGAAAAATGTGGTATTATTAAGGATAATGGGATTACAGTAAGTTATCTTGATCAGAAAAATGAAGCACTTGAAGTCATTAAAAAAACTGCAGAAGAAAGAAACAATCACTTTGTAGTGCCGAGTAATCATTATAAGATTATTAGTAATGACTTAAATGGGATTGTTTTTAATTATAATGCGTATGAGAATCTTCGAATCACTTTATTAGGTAAGCATCAATTATTAAATGCTATTACTGCAATTACAGTGATCGAGGTATTGAATGAAAAAGGTTTATTGAGGGTATCTAGAGAAAGTTTAATAAATGGTCTTAGTAATGCAAAGTGGATTGGAAGGTTTGAGGTATTAAAAACGGAGCCTTATTTTATCATTGATGGTGCTCATAATATTTCTGGTATTGAAGCTTTATCAGATTCTGTTGATGCTTATTTGATGGATAAGAAATTGACTTTTTTAGTTGGGATGTTGAAGGATAAGGACTATGAGCAAATCTTAAGTATTATTGGGCATAAGGCTCATAGGATTATTGCTACGACCCCTGATAATCCTCGAGCTTTGTCTGGTGAAGCGTTAGGTGAGGTTGCTAGGAAGTATTGTGAGGATGTTATAGTGGAAGAAGAGATTGAAAATGCTATTACTAGGGCTTTTGAATGTACAAGGAAAGATGAAGTGATTTTGTGTTTTGGGTCGTTATATTTGATTGGGGAAGTAAGGAGAAGAGTCTTGTGTTTTAATTAGTGAATAGGAAGACTAAGGTATTATATATATAAGATTAATTGCCCCATATCCTTCCTTGGATATAAGGGGCAAGCTACGCCATCCTTGGCTCCGCTGTTACATCTTATATATATATACCTTAGTCTGAGAGTACTGTTTGTTATGGATTTGATAGGGAAGATTCTTATAATAGTATATAATGACAATTATAAATATAAATAAACTTTAGTTTTTACTTTGAAAGGAGATTTTTTTATGGAACAACATAAGATTGATAGGATAAATGAGTTGGCTAGGAAGAAGAAGGCAGAAGGGTTGACTGAGGCTGAAGTTCAGGAGCAGGCTGTTCTTAGGGAAGAGTATTTGTCTTTGATTAGAGGGAATTTTAGAAGTACTATGAGTACTATTAAGATTAAGGATGAAGATGGTACCATAAGACCATTAAAACCGAAAGAATGACGAAGAAAGAGATTCGTCGTTTTATTTCTCAAAAGAAGAGTCTTTTAAGGGAAGACAAGATTCGCTTTGATAGTGAGACAATAGCAAGAACCCTTCTTGAACAAGTAGAATATGATAGTTGTAATACTATTTTTGTCTATGTGCCTTTTAATCAAGAAGTGAGAACTCAAGGGATTATTGAACAAGGGTGGATGGATCATAAAAGAATTGCCGTACCTAAGATAGTGGATAATGTAATGAGATTTTATTACATAAGTTCGTGGAATGATTTGCAAATTGGGTACTATAATATACTTGAGCCACATAGTAAAGAGGAAGCTTTATTAGATGAGACGACTTTAGTCATTATGCCTGGGTTAGCTTTTGATACCCAAAGAAATCGAATAGGTTATGGTGGCGGTTTCTATGATAAATTTTTAGAGGATAGAAAACCTTTTTCAAAGATTGCACTTACATTTGATTTTCAAGTTTTAGATAGTATTCCAAATGAACATAATGATATAAAACCTGATACCATTATAACTGAAAAAAGAATAATAAGAGGTGATAAGGATGTCTAATGAATTAATAATGAAGGGGCAGAAAGCCCAAGAAGTAAGTCGTAAGCTAATGCTTTTAAGTTCTAATGAAAAGAATAATGCTCTTGAAGCTGTTGCAGAGGCTTTGATAAAGAGAGAGGCAGAGATTCTTGAAGAGAATGGAAAAGATTTAGAAAGTGCGAAAGAAAAAGGTATTACTGGGGCCTTAATGGATAGGCTAACACTGAATCATAATAGAATTGAAGGTATTGCAGAAGGTCTGAAAATGCTAATTAATTTAGAAGATCCAGTAGGAGAAGTCTTATGGATGAAAAAAAGACCTAATGGCTTACAGTTAGGGCAAAAAAGAGTGCCTTTAGGGGTTATTGGTATTATTTATGAAGCAAGACCAAATGTAACTGTTGACGCTTTTGGTTTGTGTTTTAAAACAGGAAATGCAGTGATTCTTAGAGGCGGTAGTGAAGCCATTCATGCCAATACTAAAATTGTTGAGATTATTCAAGATGCACTAATGAGCATAGGTCTTCCAGCAGAAGCCGTTCAATTGTTAGAAGATACAAGCAGAGAAACCGCTAAAGAAATGATGCGCTTAAATCAATATATTGATGTGCTTATCCCAAGAGGTGGGGCAGGTTTAATTAAAACCGTAGTAGAAAACAGTACCATTCCTGTTATTGAAACAGGGGTAGGTAATTGCCATGTGTATATTGACTCTGAAGCAGATATTAATATGGCTGTAAAAGTTGCTTATAATGCCAAAACCCATAGACCAGGGGTATGTAATGCTTGTGAGAGTATTTTAATTAATAAAGAGATTTTAGATAAAGTAGCGCCTCTATTAATTGCCAAATTACAAGAAGGCAATGTTGAAATCCGTGGCGACGAAGAAATTAAAAAATACAGTGACAAAATAGTTGATGCTTGCGAAGAGGATTGGTCAACAGAGTATTTAGATTATATTGTTTCTATGAAAACTGTAGCAAATATTGAAGAGGCCATTAATCATATTAACACTTACGGATCAAAGCATTCAGAAGCCATCATAACAAATAATTATGAAAAATCAAATCGATTCTTAGATGCAATAGATGCAGCTGCTGTTTATGTCAATGCATCCACTCGATTTACAGATGGATTTGAATTTGGTTTTGGTGCAGAAATCGGTATTAGTACTCAAAAACTCCATGCAAGAGGACCAATGGGGTTAAAAGAATTAACAACGACAAAATATATTATATACGGTAATGGACAAATTAGAGAATAATAGCAGACACCTGATAAGATTAAATTTATATTAAAATTTAGTATCAAAATGGGAACAAAACTTTTAATCACTACGTCAATTAGTATATACCAAGTTTTAACAACTATTACCTTAGGAGGTTAAAAATGAAAAAAATATATATTGGCGTAGTTTTTTTATTGTTGGTTATAGGGAGTTTGACATTAATTAGACTTTTTGTATTAGGGGAAGAAAAAGAAAGTTTTATTGAAAGCAGGGGGATTACTAAAGTAGGTATTATATCTGTTTGGTCAGACTTAGATAATAAGCAATATGCATTAAAAGAAGAAATAGAAGTTATGGATAAGGAGACAATTGATAAGTTTATAGAGATAATTAATAATGGAACATTAAGTAAAGGTCTTTTAATGGATCGATTGCCTCACGAATATGAATTGAAAATATATTATAAAGATAGAATTATTAGATGTTCCTATGGTTATGAGGAGTCCCAATATAATATGCAAATTCAAGGTGTAAGTGGTGTTATTACAATTGATCATAGGATAATGGATGAATTAATTATTGGTGTTACAGGCGAAGTGAATAGACAAAAAAACGTGAACCCATATTAAAAGAGACAATTATTAATTGTCTCTTTTAATATATTCTATTATAGGTGATATATGGATTTTGATTATACATGAGTTCCGGAAACCCGCAACCATCCTTGCTGCGTTATTACACTTATATAAAATAAAAATTCTTGTTCTATCAGCTTGCCTACAGACTGAGAGACAATTATTAATGATCCCCTTAATATGTTTGTTAGTTAATGATTTGAATATTCCTTTCTAACTGTCTATAAACCTCAACAAGCTTATCTTCTAAAGCATCTTTTTCAGGATCAACATATTTACCAGATGCTTCAAACCAATTTATGATTTCTTTCAAACCTTCATTTAAGCCAATTGTTGCTTCATACTCTGGAGCATCTCTTTTGATCTTTGAATTATCAAATATACCTGGATAACATTTTTCTAAGTGTATATGAGTAAATAGGTCTGGGTTTCCTTTATAAAGGATCTCAGATGGCAAATAGTTAATAATAGGTTCAATCCCAACGATTTTACCAATCTCTAAGTATAAATCTTTCCACATTTGTCTATCTTCATTTGTAATGTGATATGCTTCACCGTATGCTTTTTTATTCCCTACTAATGCCACATAGCCTTTCGCCAAATCAGGTGCAAAAGTAAAGCTCCAAGGGTTTGTACCATCACCAAACATAATAAGTGGTTTGCCTTTTTTTATTCTATCCACAATACCATAATTTTGTCTTAAGACACCTATATTGGCCGCACCTATACCATAAGTTAAAGAAGGTCTAACAATTGTAATAGGAAGTATGCCTTCTTCAATCACTGTGTGAAGATATCTTTCCATTTCAGCTTTTTTATATGCATATAGGAAGCTTGGGTCATCACATAATGATTCTTTTTCTTCAATAATGGGTAACGTATTATAAGGTCTTTTATAAGCTGCTACACTAGAAGTGAAAATTATTTGACTGGTTTGATTTTTAAAAGTATCAACGGTCATTATGGCATCTTGTTCATGAAAGGAAATCATATCAATAACAACATCAAAAAAACGATTCTTAAATGCAGATTCAAACTGTTCTTTATTATTTCTATCACCAATAATCTGCTCAACTTGACCATCAAATAATGTATTGTTACCTCTATTAAAGATAGTTACTTCATAATTTTTATTCAATAGTTCTACAACAATAGCACGACTGATTACACCTGTTCCACCTAAAACTAAAACTTTCATCTTACCCCATCCTTTCAACTTATATTCTTCTTTAGTATAGCCTAATAACAAAATTGAAACAACGCAATATTTGCGGGGTGTGAATTCAAAGTAAATAGATTTTGCATAATTCATCTAAATCCTGTAAACTATTTATACAATAGTTGAAAGGACTGAAGGTATGAATTCTAAAAAAATAATCTTTGGGATAATTGGTAGTGGATGGAGAGCTGAATGTTTTTTAAATGTGGCAAAAGCATGTCCTGATCGATTTGAAGTCTGTGGTGTTGTAACAAGAAGTGAAGAAAACAAAATAAAGATAGGTAACAAATGGAATGTGAATGTCTATCATACCATAGAAGAACTTCTAGAAGAGCATAAGCCGGAATTTGTAATAACTGCAGTTGCTAAAAAAGCCGGAACAGAGGTTATCTTAGATCTTACATCTAAGAATATTCCTGTATTAGCAGAGACCCCACCAGGAAATACAATAGAAGACTTAATTAGATTACATAATAATATTAATGTAAACTCGAAAATACAAATTGCAGAGCAATATCATCTACAACCGATTCATGCATCGAGGATATCATTAATAGATGCCAAGACAATTGGACCCGTACAATATTGTGAAGTTTCAATTAGCCAAGGGTACCATAGTATAAGTTTAATGAGAAAGTACTTAGGCATACAATTTGAAAATGCTACCATCAGAGCCTACAGATTTAAAAATCCTGTTATTGAAGGACCTGGAAGAAGCGGTCCACCTAATAAAGATAATTTAGTGGAAAATGAACATACAATAGCCATTTTAGATTTTGATGGTAAAGTGGGATGTCATAATTTTGAAAATAACCAACATCGTTCTTGGGTAAGATCTCAAAATGTTGTCATTAGAGGCACAAAAGGGGAAATAAAAAATACAAGAGTGAGTTATTTAAAGGATTATCTAACACCAATAGAATTTGAGCTTAAAAGAAAAAGTGCAGGAGAATTTGAGAATCTAGAAGGTTATTACTTTAAAGGCATTATAGGTGAAGGGGAATGGCTATATAAAAATGAGTTTATGCCTTCTAGAATGTCAGATGAAGAAATAGCTTTAGGGACTACAATTATAAAAATGAGCGAATATGTAAAAACAGGACAATCTTTTTATAGTCTGGCAGAAGCTTGTCAAGATCAGTACTTATCTTTAATGATAGAAGAAGCTATAGAAAAGGACATTACAGTAAAAACAAAATATCAAAAATGGGCAAGGCTTTAAAAGTAATTTAAGAAATTCTTTGGTTATCTTTAATTAAATATTAATGTACTAACCAAAGAAATATAGTATAATATTATCAATTAATATCAATTAATATCAATTATTATCAAATATTATTGGGAATTCAGGGGGACACATGAAGGACATTAAATATTCAACTAAAATAGGTTTTTTTGATAAACTTTCATATGGTATAGGGAATTTAGGTTTTGGTGTTGCTATGCAATGTTTGGCAAGTTTTTTAATGTTTTATTCTACAGTTATATTAGGTGTGCCAGGTAGGTATGTTGGTTTTATTGTGGCCTTAAGTGTGTTTTGGGATGCTGTAACTGATCCAGTTATCGGTTATTTATCCGATAATACCAAGTTTAAGCGCGGTAGAAGACATTTTTATTTATTTTGGGGAACAATTACCATTGCCTTTTTTAACTATTTTATGTGGACGATTAATCCTAGTTATAGTATGGAAATTAAAGTTGTTTTCCTATTCCTTTTAATATTTGTATTAAAAACTGTAATGACTGTTTATGGTACACCTTATACAGCATTAGGTGCTGAGCTTTCTTATGATTATGATACAAGAACGGCTATTCAAGGTTATAGAATTTTTTTCTTTCTAATGGGACTTGCCTTTCCTACAGTAGTAGGCATTACTTGGTTTTTTAGAAGTACATATGAGTTTCCAATAGGTCAAATGAATCCTGTTGGATATGAATTAATGGGCATTACCATATCTATCATTGTTTTAGTATCTGGGTTTATCTGTTATTTTGTAACCAAAAAGTATATTCCTAATTTACCTAAAGCCAAATCAGAGATGGAAAAATCTAAAAATATTTTAAAGGATATTTTTATAATGTTTTCAGAGGCACTAAAAAATAGGTATTTTAGTAAGATATTTTGGGGTTACTTGTTTGTTAATATTTGCGCTGCATTAATTGGAACCCTTGGTTTACATGTTTTTACCTATACCTTTATTATGGATAATAATCAGATCGGTATTGTTATGGGCATCTTCTTTTTAATGAGTTTACTTTCGCAACCTTTCTGGACCAAATATTCTGCTAAAAATGATAAGCAACCTTCAATGGAAAAATCCATTCTTATTTCATTAATTGGCTGTATCTTTTTAACAGGGTTGGTTATTTTCAAACATATCGTTAGAACACATTTTTGGCTTTTAATTCCCATTTTAGGTGTAGTGGGTTTTGGAGCTGGAGGTTTATTTTTATTTCCACCTGCAATGGTTGGAGATGTAATTGATGTAGAAGAGTATGAAACGGGAAAAAGATCAGAAGGTATATACTTTGGAACCATGACTTTTGGTTATAAGGCATCTCAAGCTATTGCAATATTCTTAGTTGGTATTTCTCTTGATGTTATTGGTTTTAACGCTGAAATTGAAATTCAATCATATTATACCTCTTTAATGCTTGGACTAATTCTTTGTATTGGCAGTATTATTGTTTTAATTATTGCATTATTTATTTATAGAAAATACACTTTAAATAAAGACAAAGTATTGAACATACAAAGTGAAATTATTGACACAGAAATAGTGAACTAATTTTTAAATTGGAATATTATATAGTAACCATTAATTTCGGAGGGTGAAAAATGAAATCACTTGACGAGTTTCGTACATATTACAATAGTATGTATTACAGATTAGTTGCCCTTGATAGCCAAAGGGAAAATGTTAAGAGAAGATTAGATTTAATGTATGGTCTAGTGGTTGTTATAGGCGTTTGTTTATTTTTAATATTTTATCGTTATAAATTAATTCCAACACTTCTAATAACCGTTGTGGTTATTAGTATTCAAATTTTAACAGGGTATATTTTACAATATTTTATTAAAAGAAACTATCTAATTGAGTTTAAAGAGATCTTCATCAAAGAAGCCATCGTTTTTTTTAGTGAGTCTTTAGAGTACAAACCAGATGCTTTTATTCCTATTGAAGAATTTAATTTGTCTAGGCTTTATATAGGGAGTCCTGACCAATACACAGGAGAAGATCTTGTGAGTGGTACATTATACTCATCTCAAGAGAAGGAAAATCTTGGAAAAGGTATAAATATAAAAATGTCTGAACTTGAAGTTAAAGAGAGACGAAGAGGTCATAAGGGTCAAAGTCATTATGCAACTTATTTTAAGGGCGTTTTTATGATCATAGATTTTAATAAAAATTTTAAAGGTGAAACATTTATCCTTGAAGATGCAGGTGTTTTTAACTATCTAGGGGGTAGGAATGGAACAGAGAGAGTAAAATTAGAAGATATTGACTTTGAGAAGAAGTTTGCTGTGTATGGAACGGATGAAATTGAAACCAGAGAGCTACTAACCCCTTCTTTCATAGATGATATCTATGAGATGAGTTGTAGAATTGGCAAACCTAAAATGGCACTGATCAATAATAAAATGTATATTGGTATACCTACTAAAGGGAATATTTTAGAACCTATGTATAAAGATTCTTTATTGGAATTTGATAATGTTAAAAAGTACTATGATCAATTGGCAAAGTATTTTAAAGTTATTGAGGAGCTAAATCTTGATGAGTAAACAGGAAGTTGATATATATAGATAGCAACAAAAAAAGTTAATTTATGTTATGATTATAATAAATAATTTTATTAGACGGAATTCAATTATAAAATTACAATAAAAGGAGTTGGTTATGAAAATCACCTTCAAAAACAGTCTGAGTAACTTTTTGGAGGTGATTAGTATGATTGTAACTTTGGTATTATTATTTATAAGATTACCAACAGCAGTTACTTTTACTATTATAAGGAGTGAATACATTTGGACAAAAAAAATGACTACCAAGAAGAAAAAGGGAATGGGAATATTAGTAAATTAGTAAACTTTAGTTTTTTTAGGAGCGTAAGTTGGAAGTTAGTATTGGTTATAACAATTACTTTTATTATTAATGCACCAATTACACAGAGTATAAATAATTTTATCATTGAACTTGGAATAATCAGTAACGATATTGGTGCTTACATAAATACAGTAGTAAACATACTTTTTGTTAATATTATTATATTATTTGTCTTTAATACTATTATATTAAAGCCTTTGAAGGCACATATTAAAACACTTAATGAATTAAGTTTAGGCGATTTGTCTCATAATGTTGAGGTAAGAGGCAATGGGGAATTTGCACAACTTGCAGTAGCAACGAATGCAACCATAGATAAATTAAATAGTCTTATTAGTGAAATTAAAACAAGTGCAAATGACACAGAAGAAGTTACTTCAAATTTTGCAAAAAGTTTGAGTGATATTAATATTAGTACCAAAGAAGTTGCAAAAGTAATAGAAGAAATTGCAGTGGGTAATACTAAACAAGCTCAAGACATAGAAGAAGGATTTTCAAAAGCTGTCCAATTAGGGGCTGCAATAGAAGATAATCAAATTCATTTGCAAGAATTGAATATATCCTCTAAAAATGTTAGTGAATTAGTTGAAGAAGGACTCAGTGAGATGAAAGAGTTATCTGATATTACTGATAAAAATGGTATGGCTATGAAAGAGATTTATGATGTAATATTAAGATCAAATGAAAGTTCAAGAAAGATTGGAGAAGCAACTAGTGTAATTTCATCAATAGCAGAGCAGACGAATTTATTAGCTTTAAATGCAGCAATTGAGGCTGCTCGTGCAGGAGAAGCAGGAAGAGGATTTGCCATTGTTGCAAATGAAATAAAAAACTTAGCTGAACAATCATCTGATTCTACAAAATCAATTGATGAAACAGTAAAAGAATTACAAAATACTTCAAAGATTGTAGTTGATACCATGGAGAAAGTTTCTTCAATATCACTAACACAAGAAAAAAGCATAGAAAATAGTAAGTCAAAATATACTTTAATATCCGTGGCAATTAAAAAATCAGAAGAAGCAGTTAACAGATTGAATACCTCTGGAGATCAGGTGGGAGAATTAAAAAAAGAAATAATAGATACCTTACAAAATCTATCAGCAGTTGCACAAGAAAATGCTGCATCAACAGAAGAAGTTGCAGCGTCAATACAAGAGCAAACAGCTTCTATTAATAAAATTGCTACTGCAGGAAAAAATATGTCAAACTCTGCAGAAAAATTAAGTTTAATGGTTGATGTATTTCAAGTGAAAAATGAATTATAAAAGAAATCCATTCAATAATGATACTTTGTGAGTTGAAATTGCTTTTATAGTTATCAAAATTATATGTGTTTTAAATAAAACTTGACATATTGTTTGTCGTCTGATAATATTATTATAAATTAAATGGTTTAAAGTCAATGATCAAAGAGAGTACTTATTGGAAAATGTTCAGCGAGTCGATGGTTGGTGTGAGATCGATACAGGAGACCTTTAAGGAATGGGTTTGTGAGACGCAAGGTGAATTATAGTAGCTGATGCCGTGGTCCTTACGTTACAGAGGTAAGATATCGAATTTATTTCCGTATCTGAAAATGAGAGAGAATGTTATTTACATTTGGTGGCTATAGGTATTTCCCAAATTTTGGGGGATACCTTTTTTGATTTTAAGATAGTTGCTTTTGTAGATAGGATTCTAACTTGGGTGGTACCACGGTAACGCATCGTCCCATATTTTTGGGGATGAATGCGTTTTTTTATTACCTTTTTTAAAAGTTGTTCCTTGGTTTAGAGAGGTTACTTACTTTAGAAAGCTGTTCCTGCAAGGCTTATATTATTAAATTGGCTGCCTTTCCTTTCAGCCGGTCGACGCCAATTCAATAATATAAGCCTTGCTGGAACATGAGTCGGATAAGAGTTGACTTGCTTGAGCATGTTATAAATTAGAAATAATAATAAAAAATTATTTGGGAGTTGTTGAGTATGAAGAAGTTGAGGATTTATTTTAAGAGATTAGAGAATATAGGTGTTAATCCATCTTATTTGTATGAGTTGTATGTTGGTGATGCGTTAGGTTTTTTACTTGAGAGTTATAGTGATGGGAAAGGGCGTTATTCATTTGCGGGGAAGAGACCTTGTGAGAAGTTGGTTTCTAGGGATGATGGATTGAGTATTGATGATTTTAATGGGAATATCAGGACTTTGAGTGGAAATCCTGTGGCCTTATTGAAAGCGTATCTTTCAGAGTATGAGGTTATGAATTCTATTGATTTGCCTTTTGAAGGCGGTTTGGTTGGAGCTATTGGATACGATTTTATTCGATATATAGAGGAGTTGCCTAATTCTAATGACGATCTTTTAGGTATTGAGCCTGTGCAGCTTTTATTGGTTAAAGAGTTTATTGCCATTGACCATATGACGAAGGAAATGACCATTGTGGTTTTAGAGAGTGATTCAGTAGAGGGTGAAGAAAGAGCCAGTAAGAAGATCAAAGGCATAGAAGTTGAAATAGAAGGTTATTTTTCTAATCCAATAACAAATAAATTTCAAGGATACAGTCAATGTGACGGTGTGATTGTTGGTAAGACAGATAATAAGGAAGGGTTTTCTGAAAAGGTTAGAAAAGCCAAAAGGTATATAAAAGAGGGAGATATCTTCCAAGTTGTTTTATCACAAAGATGGGCAATTGAAACAAAAAAAGAAGGGTTTACTTTGTTTAAGGAATTAAAAGAGCTTAACCCATCTCCTTATTTGTATTATTTTAATTTTATTGACTATGAGATTATAGGGAGTTCACCAGAGATGTTGGTGAATAAAACAGGGGATAAAGTCCTTACTTGCCCAATTGCAGGCACAAGAAAAAGAGGTAAAACACCAGAGGAAGATTTAGCTCTTAAAAAGGAATTATTAGAGGATGAAAAAGAAAGAGCAGAACATGTTATGTTAGTAGATCTTGCTAGAAATGATATGGGAAAAATAGCTGAATTTAATTCTGTTAATGTGTGCCAGTTTATGGAAGTTCACAATTATTCTCACGTAATGCACATTGTTTCTTTAGTTGAGGGCATTAGCAAATCAAAACATTCGTTAGATATTCTTGGTTCCTTTTTGCCAGCAGGTACATTAAGTGGGGCACCGAAAATTAGGGCAATGGAAATCATTGATGAGTTAGAGTCTGTTAGAAGAGGTCTATATGGTGGGGCCATTGGTTATATTGGGTTTAATGGGAATATGGATGTATGTATTACCATAAGAACCATGATTAAAAAAGCCAATACAGTGTATTTACAAGCTGGAGCAGGTATTGTTGCTGATTCAATACCAGAGATGGAATATGAAGAATGTTGTCACAAAGCAAAAGCACTATCAAAAATTTTATTAGAGGAGGTAGACAGTCTTGATTCTACTTATTGATAATTACGATTCTTTCACTTATAACTTGTATCAATATCTTGGCAAATACACATCAGATATAAAAGTAGTACGTAACGATAAAATTACCATTAAAGAAATTAGAGAACTTAATCCAGATAAAATCATATTATCACCAGGACCTAAAACCCCTTATGAAGCAGGTATATGTATGGATGTGGTAACAGAATTATCAAGAGATTATCCAATATTAGGTATTTGTTTAGGTCATCAATCCATTGCAGCAGCTTTTGGTGGTACCGTAAGTTATGCCAAAGCATTGTTCCATGGCAAACAATCAGTCATTACGCATGATGGTGAAGGTATTTTTAAAAACCTTCCAAACCCTTTACCTGTTGCCAGATATCACTCTTTATCTGTAATTAAAGAAAACCTGCCAGAAGAACTTATGGCTATTGCAGAAACAGATGATGGAGAAATTATGGCAATAAAACATAGAACTTATAAAACAGTTGGGTTGCAATTCCATCCTGAATCTATTTATACAGAGGAAGGACACCAAATTATTTATAACTTTTTGAAAGGGGATATTTAAGATGATTAAAGAGGCATTAGAACAAGTAATCCATAAAGAAAATCTTTCAGAAGAAACAATGACAATAGTAATGACTGAAATTATGAACGGAGAAGTCAATGAAATTTTGTTATCCTCCTTCTTAACAGCATTAAAAATAAAAGGTGAAACAGCAGATGAAATTGCTGGCGCAGCAAAAGTAATGAGAGAAAAGGCAGATAAAATAGATTTAGAAGCCTTAGACACCATAGATACATGCGGTACTGGTGGAGATGGTGTGGGTACCTTTAATATATCCACAGGTGTTGCCTTTGTATTAGCAGCTGCAGATTTAAAAGTAGTAAAACACGGTAATCGCTCCATTAGTAGCAAGTGTGGAAGTGCTGATGTTTTGGAAGAAATGAATGTTAATCTAGATTTAGATAAAGAAAAAATTAAAAAATGCATTCTAGAGGAAAATATAGGTTTTTTATTTGCACCAAATCATCATCAAGCAATGAAATATGCCATGACTGTTCGAAAAACTTTAGGTTTTAGAACCATCTTTAACCTTCTTGGGCCTTTATCTAATCCAGCTTTAGCAAAAAAACAGCTACTAGGTGTTTATGATGCCCATTTGACAGAAACTATGGCATTGGCTCTTCAAAAAGTTGGTGTAGAGCGAGCCCTAGTGGTTCACGGTAGTGATGGTCTTGACGAGATAACCATTACTGGGCCAACGAAAATGACTGAACTAAATAATGGACAAATAACCACATACTTTGTAAAACCGGAAGACTTTGGTCTTAAGGCTGCATCTATTGAAGACATTAAAGGTGGGAATAAAGAAGAAAATGCAGCAATTCTTAAAGCTATATTTAATGGGGAAGAAAGTCCAAAAACAGATATTTTATTGCTAAACAGTGGAGCAGCACTTTATATTGCTGGTAAGGTAAAAAATATAGAAGAAGGTATTACAATGGCTAGAGAGTTGATCCGTAGTCAAAAAGTATATAAAAAACTTGAATCCTATGTCAATTATACAAAAAAGTTAGCATAAGCCCCTTGAAAGGATGAGGACAATGATATTAGATGAAATTATAGAAAAAAAGAAAAAAAGAATTGAAGAAGTAAAGAGGGATATACCTTTTGAGATAATAAAAGAGAGAGCATTAAAAATGGGTATTGAAAAGGATAATAAATTTTATAATGCCATAAGTCAACAAGGCTTATCTGTCATAGGTGAAATTAAAAATGCTTCTCCATCAACAGGTCCATTACAAGTCCAGCTTAGTTTAGAGGATAGGGTGGATAAATATACAAACGCTGTTGATGCTATTTCTGTATTAACAGAAGAAGATTACTTTAATGGAAGTGTTACGATTTTGGAAAGTGTACGTAAAAGAACAAGAACACCAATTCTTAGAAAAGATTTTATAGTGGATACCTATCAAATATATGAAGCAAGAACAATAGGATCGGATGCCATCTTACTCATTGCCGCAGCATTGCATTTAGATGAATTGATTATGTTCAATGTATTGGCAAGAAGTCTTAATTTAGAAGTGTTATTAGAAGTACATGATGAAGAGGACTTAGATAAAGCATTGCTTACAAACAATAGAATCATAGGCATTAACAATAGAAACCTTAAAGATTTTTCCATAAGTTTAGAAACGACAAAAAGACTGAGACCTCTCATACCAAATGATCGATTGGTTGTATCAGAAAGTGGCATTAGTACAATTAGAGATATAGAGTATTTAAAAACATTAAATATTAATGGTATTTTAGTGGGAAGATCTTTAATGGAAACAGAAAATCCAGATCAATTGGTGAAGGAGTGGAAAGAGCATTTTGAATCCTAAAATTAAAATATGTGGTATAACAAAAAAGGAAGAAATTCCTGTATTAAATGAATTCAATATAGATTATGTAGGATTTGTATTTGCTAAGTCCAAAAGAGAAGTAAGTGTAAAGGATTCTATGAATTTAAGAGCCAATCTTAATAATAATATAAAAACAGTAGCCGTTGTAAAAGAACCTCCTATAGAATTATTAGAAGAAATCCTCCAAGGTGGGTTTGATATTCTTCAATGGCACGGTTCTTTAAAAGAAGAAACAATAAAACATATTAATATGCCCATATGGCAGGCCATTTCAGTTAAGGACAAAGAATCATTAGGGAATATTATATATGACGAAAAAATTATTGGATATGTTTTTGATGGGAGCGCCCCTGGAAGTGGGAAGCCATTTGATTGGCAAGTTCTAAGTGATATTCAAATCAATTCTGAATTAATCCTTGCAGGTGGATTAGATAGTGATAATATTATTGAAGCCATCAATAAGATTAAACCGACAATTGTAGATGTAAGTTCAGGTGTAGAAAGTGACAAAGGCAAAGATCCTTATAAAATAAAAGAATTTGTAAGAAAGGTGAAAAATTATGGAAATGAACAGTAAATTTGGTATTTTTGGTGGACAGTATGTGCCAGAAACATTGATGCAAACTTTAAAAGAATTAGATGAAGCCCTTGAAGAAGCGATAAAGGATAAAGACTTTATGGAGGAATACAATTATTACCTTGCTCAGTATGTGGGACGTCCAAGTCCATTGTATTATGCAAGCAGGTTAACAGAATATGTAGGTGGAGCAAAAATTTACCTTAAAAGAGAAGATTTAAATCATACAGGGGCACATAAAATCAACAATGTTATTGGACAATTGCTCTTAGCCAAACGTTTAGGTAAGACAAAGATCATAGCCGAAACAGGAGCAGGGCAACATGGCGTTGCAACAGCTACAGGGGCAGCCCTTTTTAATATGGAATGTACTGTTTATATGGGAGAAGAAGATATGCGTCGTCAAGCCCTTAATGTCTTTAGAATGGAATTACTAGGGGCGAAAGTGCAAGGGGTTTCTAATGGGAGTAAGACTTTAAAAGAAGCAACAAGTGAAGCCATTCGTGCTTGGGCAAAAAATGTAGAGGATACCTTTTATATAATTGGTTCAGTTGTAGGCCCACATCCGTATCCTAAGATGGTAAGATGTTTTCAACAGATTATTGGAGAAGAGACTAAAAGTCAAAGCATGGAACAAGAAGGCAAATTGCCTGACGCTGTTATTGCCTGTGTAGGTGGAGGTAGTAATGCTATGGGTATTTTTTATCCAATGCTTAAGGATGATGTTGAATTAATAGGCGTTGAAGCAGCAGGAAAAGGTATCGATACAAAAGAGCATGCCTGCTCCCTAGCTAAAGGTCAGATTGGTGTTTTACATGGTATGAAAAGTTATTTATTACAAGATGAAAATGGCAATGTGGATCTTGCTCATTCTATATCTGCGGGACTAGATTATCCAGGAATAGGACCAGAACATGCCTACCTTAAAGACAGTAAAAGAGTTAGTTATGTGTCAATAACAGACGATGAAGCTGTTGATGCCTTTATGTTATTGTGTAAGAAAGAAGGGATTATTCCAGCCCTTGAAAGCTCTCATGCAATAGCCCATGGGCTTAAAAAAGCCAAAGAGATGAAAAAAGATGAGATTTTAGTCATTAATTTATCAGGTCGTGGTGATAAAGATGTTCATACAATAGGGGATTATCTAAAAGATAAGGAAGGTGAGAAAGTTGAATAGGATTGTTAATAGGCTGGAAATATTAAAAAAAGAGAATAAGAAAGCTTTTGTTACTTATATAATGGCGGGATATCCTGATGCCAAAACCACAAAAGAATTAGTACTTGAACAGGCAAAAGTAGGAGTAGATGTATTAGAAATTGGGGTGCCTTTTTCAGACCCTGTTGCTGATGGCTCCGTTATTCAAGTTGCAGGTGCTAGAGCATTGGCCAATGGCATGTCTCATAGGAAAGTTATTGAGATTGTTAAAGAAGTAAGAGAAGAATGTGATGTGCCTATTATTTTGATGCTATATTATAATACGGTTTTACACTATGGCTTAGAAAAATTTGTCAATGATTGTATAGAAGCAGGAGTAGATGGATTGATTATACCTGATTTACCATTAGAAGAACAATATGAATTAGAAGCTTTTTTGAAAACAGATGAATTGATTAATATTCAATTGGTGGCACCAACTTCACTAAAAAGACTACCCTACATACTTGATCAGGCAAAAGGGTTTTTATATTGTGTTTCTTCATTAGGGGTAACGGGACAAGAAAATGCCTTTCATAATGGGTTGTCAGAATTTTTAACAACTCTGAAAAGTCATACAGAGTTACCGCTAATGTTAGGTTTTGGTATTACTAAACCAGAAGATGTAAAGCCATTAAACAATGTTATTGATGGGGTTATTGTTGGCTCTGCTTTTATAAATGAAATAATGAAAAATGAAAGTAATATTGAGAACGCAATTCACTGGGTTAGGAATTTTAAAGATAATCTATAAGTTTAGTTATGAGCCCTTATTATTTAAAATAGAATATTTGATATAATTCTATTAAGTTATGTGATTGAATAATATATTATGTTCAATATAAATTTAGATAAGGGGAATTAAAATGTATAATCAGGGATTTAATAAGTTTTACTGGGCATTTTTATTTATAATGCTTAATTTCAGAATACAAGGTGTAAGCTTAATACCGGATATTGTAGGGTATTGTCTTTTAGCATGGGGATTTAAAACTCTTATGACAAAAAGTATTCACTTTAAAAAAGGCTTTAATTTTACTATTCCATTAATTTTTTTATCCATATTTACTATTTATGAACCACCTGCAACAGAACAATGGATTGTATTCAATAATGCTTTGTTCCTAAGTGCATTATTAACCATTGTCTATGTTGGATTAAACCTATATGTAGTCTATTGCATGTTTTATGGCATTATAGATATGGCTAAAGGAATGGAAAAAAATGGCATAAGTAGTGGAGCACAAAAATTATGGGAAACATATCTGTTTCTTAAGCTTGCAATGTTAGTGATTTATGTTTTAATGATCATCCCATTAATAGGGCTATTATTTTTAATCGGATACTTTGTTGCAACTATAGTGGTTCTAGTTAAAATTATGAAGTTTATTAAAGAAACAAATATTGAGTTTAGTAATTACGATGTAGAGACTTGTAATAGAGATTATTTAAATTAGTTCTATAAAACTAGGGGATTCTCCTAGTTTTTTTGCCATCGTTCCTAACTATTGAAGTTGTCCTTGTAATTTTAACCAATATCAAGTATAATTTGAACAAGTGTTCTTAAATACAGGGGTGATTTTATGTTAGCATTTATTAAAGGGATTTTAAATGATATTATAGAGGATATCATTATTATAGAAAGCAATAATATTGGTTATGAAGTTAGAGTACCTCTTTCTGTTATATCTCAATTGCCTACCATTGGCAATGATATAAAGATACATACATACCTTTATGTTAGAGAAGATGCTATGTCCTTGTATGGGTTTTTAACTAGGGATGACTTAACAGTTTTTAAACTACTTATTACTGTTAGTGGCATAGGTCCAAAAGGTGCTTTAGGTATTTTATCAACGGTTACCCCAGATGAATTAAGATTTGCAGTTATTGCAGACGATGTTAAAACCATTTCAAAATCACCAGGTATAGGCAAGAAAACAGCACAAAAATTGATTCTTGAATTAAAAGATAAATTAAGTATCAGTGATACTTTAATTCATAAAGAAGTAGAATCTAATTCAAATGATTTTATACCAACAGATATAAAAACAGAGGCTATTCAAGCATTAACCACACTTGGATATACAAGTACAGAGGCGGTAAAAGCTGTCAAGGATATAGAAATTAATGATAACACACAAGTAGAGTATATAATTAAAGAAGCTCTAAAAAAACTATCTTTATTTTAAAGGTGATCTAAATGGAAAAGAGATTTATTACAACAGAATTAATTGATGAAGATAATAAAATAGAGAATCATTTAAGACCTCAAATGTTTGGTGACTACATAGGTCAGTTTAAAGTAAAAGAGAATTTGAAGGTATTTATAGAAGCTGCAAAGTTGAGAAATGAATCCTTAGACCATGTCTTACTATATGGTCCACCTGGTCTTGGCAAAACAACATTAGCAAGTATTATTGCTAATGAAATGGGCGTTAATATTAAAGTTACTTCAGGACCGGCCATAGAAAAACCAGGAGATATGGCAGCTATACTTAATAATTTACAAGAAGGAGATGTCCTTTTTATAGATGAAATACATAGACTAAATAGGCAAGTGGAAGAAGTGATGTATCCTGCAATGGAAGATTTTGCTATTGATATTATTATTGGCAAAGGCCCAGCTGCAAGATCAATTCGATTAGATTTGCCTAAATTTACTCTTATAGGGGCTACTACCAGAGTAGGGTTATTAACATCTCCTTTAAGAGATCGATTTGGTGTTATTAACAGATTAGAATTATATTCTACAGAAGAATTAACAGATATTGTCAAAAGGTCGTCAACAGTTCTAAATGTATGTATTGATAATACTGGTGCAGAAGAGATTGCAAGACGCTCTAGAGGCACACCAAGATTAGCCAACCGATTATTAAAAAGGGTGAGAGATTATGCCCAAGTAAAGTACGATGGTTCAATAAATAAAGAAGTGGCAGATGATGCCCTTAACTTACTTGAAGTAGATAAAATGGGATTGGATAAAATAGATCGTAGAATGCTAAAAGCGATGATGGATAAATTTAATGGAGGTCCTGTTGGGTTAGACACATTAGCAGCTTCTATTGGAGAAGACAGCGGAACAATCGAAGATGTTTATGAACCTTTTCTAATTAAGATAGGGTATATCAATAGAACGCCTCGAGGTCGTATGCTTACCCCTTTAGCCTATAAGCATTTTGGTATAGAAATAGAATAAATACTGAATCAACTAACTTTCACTGCCCTAGTGAAAGTTTTTTTGCTTTAAATGTTTTTTAATAAATTATTATCTAAATTCCCATAAATACTTATTTATATAAATAATAATAAAAAACTATAATTATTATAAAGAAATATTGACAAATTACGACTATTTAATTAAACTATATATAGATACTGTTCACTAATTGAACTGGTGGTGAAAATATATGGATCGGGAATTACAGATACTAAGCTTAATCGAAGAAAATGGACAAATTACCCAAAGAGAACTTTCAAAAGAAACAGGACTTGCATTAGGCACCATCAATAATGCTTTGCAAAAATTGATTTATGAAGGGTTTATTAATGTTGTTCAGGAGAATCCACGATCTATTAATTATTTAATTACAATAAAAGGGAAAGTATATAAAGCAAAGTGCTATTCCAATTTAATAGAAACGAGCTATGATATCATTACCAGCTTCAAGTCAGACATTAAGGAATGTATTAATACTTTAATTATTGAGGGAAAGAACAATATATTACTTTATGGTGAACAAAACAATATTTTCAGATTGGTTAAAATGAACTTAATAGAAGCAAGTAGAGTACATAAAATTGACTATAAAGTGATAAATGAATTGCCAAAGCATATAGACAGCAATACCATCGTATTAATATGGCATGCACAAATGGATAAAAAAGTTATAAAAAAAGAAGGCATTTATAATATTCTACTAGATTGGGACAGGCATCAGAAGAACAGAGTGACTTCGGCACTCTAAAAACTGTTGTAACTTCTTATCTGAAGTCAGTAATACCCATATTTTACGATTGGTATACGGTGAAATATGTGTTATAATATAAAAAATTGTAAGGGGGTCTGTTATTATGTCGCCTAAGAAAGATATTGAAGTTTTAATAGGTGGTAAAGTATACACTTTAAGTGGTGATGAGTCTGAAGAATATATGCAAAAAGTGGCTTTGTATATACATAATAAAAAAATGAAGCTACAAGAACTCGACAGCACTAGAAAGTTGAATATTCAGACTTGGGAAATATTATTGGCCCTAAATATTGCAGACGATTATTTTAAAGCAAAAAATCAATTAGATGGAAAAGATTCTATTATAGAGAAGAATGAAGAATTAATCACTGCCTTAGAACAAGAAGTTATTAGCGAAAGGCTCCGATCTGAAGAATTAGAAGCTGTTGTAGGCAAATTACATTCTGAAATAAATAGATTAGAAGTAGAACTGAACAAATACAAAGCTGAGTTAGATGAATACATCAATACATTTGGTGAGTAAATACGATTATATAGAGGGTATATCTATAAAGGACATCAAAAAACTTTATAGATATTACCCTTTTTTTAAATATTTATTAAATAAATTAGGATTTCTTTCTATAATATTCCAAATGGGTTATAATATATAATAATAATAAATGTAAAGAAATTATATGACGATATAAATTTTACAAATAGATAAGGAGAATTTTATGTTTAGAAAACCTGAGTTATTAGCACCAGCAGGTTCATTTGAGAGTTTAAGAGGCGCTATTAATGCTGGAGCAGATGCTGTATATTTAGGTGGGAAACTATTCAGTGCTAGAGCATATGCAACGAACTTTGATGAAGAAGAATTAAAAAGAGCAATTAATTATTGCCATATACATGGTGTTAATATATATTTAACCATTAATACATTACTTAAAAATAATGAAATTGAATCTTTGTACGATTATGTACTGCCATATTATAAAGAAGGGTTAGATGGTGTGATCCTTCAAGATTTTGGTGTTTTAAATTTCTTAAAGCAAAGCTTTCCAGATTTGCCATTACACGGGAGTACTCAAATGAATGCTCATAATTACAAAGACTTAGAAGTATTAAAAAATCTTGGGTTACAACGTGTGGTATTAGCTAGGGAAGTGACTTTAGAAGAAATTGAAGATATAAAAAGTAAAACCAATATAGAAATTGAAACCTTTGTTCATGGTGCTCTTTGTTATTGTTATTCGGGGCAATGTTTAATGAGCAGTATTCTAGGTGGACGTAGTGGTAATAGAGGCAAATGTGCACAACCTTGTCGTCTCCCTTATACACTAAACTCTGATGCACTACCAAGTAGAGAATCTAAGAACAAATATTTATTAAGTCCAAAAGATATTAATACCCTAGAAATTATTCCAGAATTAATTGATAGGAAAATTGACTCCTTTAAAATAGAAGGAAGAATGAAAGGGCCTGAATATGTATCAGGTGTCACCAATATTTACAGAAGAGTTATAGATGAATATATTGAAAAAGGTTCTATTAATAAAAACTTTCTTAATAAGGATATAGATACATTATTAGAGCTCTTTAATAGGGGTGGTTTTTCAAAAGGTTACTATCTTGGAAAACATAATGAAGATATGCTAGCCATTGATAAGCCAAAACATTTAGGCAATCCTATTGGTAAGGTCACTAAAGTTAGTAAATCTAAAATTACTGTTACCTTAAGTGAAGACGTCAATAAAGACGATGTAATTGAAATAGGAGAAACAACGGATATTCAAGAAAAACTAAAAATTGAAAATGATACAAAAATGGGCAGTAGCATTGTCTTTTTGCTTAAAAAACAAATTTCAGTTGATCCTCTTAATTTAGTGGCGTATAGAACTAAAAATATGGCTCTTATCAAGAATCTAAAAGAAAGGTTTATTGAGAATGACAAAAAAGTAAACATTGAAGGTTCCATTGTTTGTAAAAAAGATAAACCATTGTATATGAGTGTTGCTTATGATAATTACATCCTTACAAATACTGGTCCAATAGTTGAAAAAGCTAAAAACCAACCTTTGCTTATGAAAAAAATAGAGGAACAAGTAAAGAAAACAGGGAATACCCTTTTTAATATTGACACATTAGATGTCCAAATGGATGAAGATATATTTATTCCTATTAGCGTAATCAATAAACAAAGAAGAGATTTATTAGAAGAACTGGAAGTAAAAATTCTAAAGGATTACAAAAGAAGTAAAGAAATGACTAAACCATCTTTTACGAAAGCTTTTGTTACAAATAATGAAAAGAAAAAAAACCTTATTGTTGCCTTTGATAATCTAGAGAAAGCTTTAATTGGTGTGGAAGCAGAGGGTGTTGATAGTATATATGTAGAGGCTGGGCCTAGTGATTTAGGGGAACTATTAAGTCTTGTTAATGCAGCCCATAGTTACAAGAAAAAAATCTATCTGCTCATGCCACATATTTATAGAAAAGCCACTAATAAATCCTTTGCAAAGTTTATAGAGAGTTTAAAAAAATCTCATATAGACGGCTTTGTTATTAAAACCCTTGGTCAGTATTATGATTTGGAAGATAGTAGTAAAGAATTGATTTTAGATTATAACCTTTATGCTATTAATAATTATGCTGTGGATGAATGGGAACAACTAGATGTTTCAAGATATACCCTTTCACCAGAGTTACATTATAAGGAAATGTCTGAATTGCCATTAGAGCGTTATGACTTAATTGCATATGGTTATCTACCACTTATGGTTAGTGATCAATGTGTCATTAAAAATGTGAATGGATGTCATAAAAATAGCAATGATAACAGAATTATCGATCGGTACAAAAAAGAATTTAGAATAAAGTCCAATTGCAATTATTGTTATAATACCATTTACAATAGCAGCCCTACTATGTTATTAGATCAATTGAAAAAAACAAATGAAATGGGAATTAATAATATAAGGCTTCATTTTACTTTTGAAGAAAATGATGAAGTGAAAAGAATCATTAAAAGCTATGTAAATGTGTTTAAATATAATAAAGAGGAAAGATTAGATTTAGTAGATTTTAATAGAGGGCATTTTTTAAGAGGTGTAGAGTAGGTGATGAAAATTGATAAGTCTTTATACAACAGCGTCCATGTACCTTTTTTTGTTTTTGATGATTTTATTTATATATACAAATGTTAAAGGGTATACAGATAAAAATATAGCCATTAACAATAGAACAAGCAGAAGTCAAAGAATAATAATATATTTGTCTCATTTAATGGGATTCTTAATAGTATTTTTTCAAAGTTTGAATTTAGAAGTAGTGTTTTTATATTTACAGCAAGTAGGTTTTATTGTTTTATTCTTTTTCTTTTACAATCGCTTTTATAAAGATGCCTCAAGAATGTTATTGAATAATATAATGTATCTCCAAATAATAAGTTATATGATATTAACAAGGCTATCTTTTGATACAGGTGCCAAACAATTTAACTGGAGTGTACTAAGTGGGGTAATCACTTTTTTAGTGCCATTTATTCTATTGCATCTTGAATATATTGTCTTTAAGATAAAATGGATTTATGCCATTGTAGGTTTTATTTTACTTGTGGCTGTTTCTTTTTATGGTCAAGAAATATATGGTGCCCAGAACTGGATTATTATCGGTGAATATAGTTTTCAACCATCAGAGTTAGTTACCATTGTATTTATCTTTTTTGTGGCTTCTATGTTTAGAAAAGATCAATCTTTTAAAAATGTTGTATTGACCTCAATGGTTACATTAGTTTATATAAGCATATTAATCTATCAAAAAGACTTGGGAATAGCATTAATATTCTTTATTATATATATGGTAATGTTATATGTAGCTACTTCTAATTGGTTGTATTTTTTTGGTGGTTTATTAGGCGCATCTATTGTATCTAGAATTGCCTATACCCATTTTTACCATGTTCAAAGACGTGTTATGGCTTGGTTAAATCCTTGGGCACATATATCTGATCAAGGATTTCAAATTGCCCATGGTTTATTTGCCATAGGGGCTGGTGGCTGGTTCGGTGTAGGTCTTGGAAAAGGAATGCCTAATAGAATTCCAGTAGTTGATTCAGACATGATATTTCCCGCAATAACTGAAGAATTTGGCGCTTTCTTTGCCATTGGTTTAATCCTAATTATGCTTTCTATTTTCTTTGTAGGTCTTAAAATATCTAGAAATTGTAATAGTTTTTTTTATATGCAAATTGGGGTAGGTATTAGTTGTGCGTATGCTTTTAGGGTTTTTTCAATCATAGGTGGATCAACAAAATTAATACCATTAACAGGATTAACACTACCCTTTGTTAGTTATGGTGGTAGCTCACTGTTTTCAAGTTACTTAATGATTGCAGTTTTACAAGGAATTTTAATTATAAATAATAGAAAAATAGAAAATTCATCTGGTGATATTAATGATAAAAAAGAAGAAAGCTAAAGAAAATATTAATAGAATTCAAAGTCTCTTTATAGGATTATTTGTATTGCTTATTGCTAATATGATTTATTTAGCGGGATATAAAAAGGAAGAACTGATTATTAGTCCTTATAATCCAAGATTAACAACTCTAGAAGAAGAAGTAATTAGAGGTAAAATCTTGGGTAATAATTATGAAGTTCTTGCAGAGACAGTAGAATTAGAAGATGGAATAACAGAAAGAATTTATCCTTATGGAAGAATTTTTTCACATATTATTGGTTATACAGCGCAAGGCAAATCAGGCATAGAGTCTTTAGCTAACTTTGACTTAATTAGAACTGGTGAAGGGATAATTGGTCAAATCTGGAATGAATTTATAGGTGAAAAAAATAAAGGGAATAATGTCGTAACAACATTGGATCCTCTTTTACAAGAAATAGCTTTTGAAGGTTTAGGGAATAATAAGGGTGCTATTGTAGTATTGGAACCATCTACTGGAAAAATACTTGCATTGGTTTCTAAGCCAGATTTTAATCCCAATGAAATCGAATTTTTATTAGCAGAATTAAATAGGGGTAATACTTCAGAAACTTTTCTTTTTAATCGAGCAACTCAAGGATTATATCCACCTGGATCTACTTTTAAAGTATTAACAGCACTGCATTATATAATGGAAAATCCAGATTGGGAAGAATTTCAATACACTTGTAGTGGATCAGATGTGTTCTACGACAATACAATAAACTGTTTTAACAATACGGCTCATGGAATAATGGGTATTAGAGAAGCATTGGCGGTATCTTGTAACACTACCTTTGCCCAGTTAGGTACAGAAATTGACCTGAAAGATTTTAAAAGATTCAATGAAAATTTTATGTTTAATAATAGATTACCATTTCCATTACCAAATTCAATTAGTAAGTATCAATTAGATGTAAATAGTAATTTAGAAAGTATTCCTGAGACAGTTATGGGTCAAGGAAAAACTGAAATCACGCCACTACAAAATGCATTGATTACGGCCACAATTGCTAATGGGGGCATTATGATGAAGCCTTATTTGATTGATCGAATTGAAGACCATAATGGAAAAGTTATTAAAAAATTTATGCCTGAGCAACACAAAAGAATCATAAACCCTAATTATGCATTTCTGATTACTGAACTTATGGCTGGTGTTGTCACAGATGGAACAGGTAGAAGTCTTAATAATTTACCTTTTACTGTAGCTGGTAAAACAGGAACTGCAGAACATAGAAAAGATGAAAAGCCACATTCCCTATTTATTGGTTTTGCACCGACTGATAATCCTAAAATTGTAGTAAGCATAGTCGTTGAAAATGCTGGTACAGGAACTCAAGCAGCTGTACCCATTGCTAGAAGACTACTTGAGGCATATTTTGAAAATCAGTAATTTCTTATATGTGTAATAATGGATGTATACCTATTAGTATATGTACAAATCCTATCATTAATAGAGACTATATATTTGAGTAAAAATTTCTATTATCAAAAAGTTAATTTTTTATATCAATATAAATATAAAAGTTGAAAAATGGATAAAAAAGTTGTATACTGTGAAAAGATAATGAAACTCAAATACGTTTTACAGGAGGCTATTATATGATCGAAGCAACTAGTTGCGGCGGGGTGGTCATATATCGAGGGAAAATCCTATTATTGTATAAGAATTATAGAAATAAATATGAAGGATGGGTTTTGCCAAAAGGAACGGTAGAAGAAGGCGAAGAATTTAAAGAAACGGCTATAAGAGAAGTTAAAGAAGAAGCCAGTGTAAAAGCCAATATAGTTAAATATATTGGGAAAAGTCAATATTCATTTGCTACTCCAAGTGATACAATTGTTAAAGATGTTCACTGGTTCCTTATGAAATCTTATGGTTATTTTAGCAAACCACAACGCGAAGAATATTTTGTAGATTCAGGATATTATAAATACCACGAAGCTTATCATTTATTGAAATTTAGCAATGAAAGACATATTTTAGAAAGAGCATACAATGAATATGTTGAATTAAGAAGATGTAATTTATGGGGAGGCAAAAACTTTTAATTAAGTTTTAGATCCTAGAAATTGTATTTATTGAAATGTTATACTAAGATTATAAAAGCAAAAAACGTATCAGATAATCTGATACGTTTTCTTATGAGATATTTAAAAAATGCGGATGAAGGGACTCGAACCCCCACGATGTTGCCACCGGCAGATTTTGAGTCTGCTGCGTCTGCCAATTCCGCCACATCCGCTTAAAAAATAACTGCTTTAAAATAGTATCACATAAATAAAATTATTTCAACAGGAATTTTAATAAAAAGTTTAATTTATATACTTGTGGAGGTTAGACATTTCAGAGAAACTTGTGTGTCTGGAGATGTATAGAGCATAAGTTAGTTAATGATGAAAGGGGTGTTTGTGTGTGTTTGATATGGAAAACGCATTGATTAAAAAAGCGCAGAAAGGTCAAATGGATGCTTTTGAAAAATTAATATTAAAATACGAAAAAAAAATATTCAACTTAGCATATCAGATGTTTCATAATGAACAAGATGCATATGATATATCTCAAGAAGTTTTTATTAAAGTATACCAATCCATTAATTCATTTAATTTTTCTTCTAAGTTCTCAACTTGGTTACATAGGATAACGGTAAACACTTCAATAGATGAATTAAGAAAACGAAAAAACAAGGTGACACAGTCTATGGACGAACTATTAGATTTAGGTGAATCTACTGTCCATAAACAATTTGAAGATACTGAAAAAACGCCAGAAGAAGCTGTTTTAATAAAAGAAAAAAATAACGAAATGGTGGCATTGTTAAATCAATTAAAAGAAGAACATAGAACGATTGTTATACTTAGAGATATAAAAGGATATTCATACGAAGAAATATCAGAAATTCTTGACTGCACAATAGGAACTGTTAAATCCAGATTATCAAGGGCTAGAGCAAAATTAAAAGACTTATATTTGGAAAACAAAAAAGATAGCATAACTGAGTTTGTAAAATAATAGAGGAGGCTGAAATTATGAACTGTAATAAAGTACAATCATTAATCTCCTTATATCTGGATAACAGTCTTTCTGAGATTGAGAAGTTAGAGTTGGAAAAACATATAGAGAATTGCCCGAGTTGCAAAGAAGAAGTTAGGACTTATGCTTTTTTAATGAGTGAATTAAGTCATTTAGATGATGAAAAAGACTTGCCAGAACATTATCATAAGGATCTTATGTCAAAACTTAAAAATACAAGTCAAAAGAAGAAGAGATTCAATTATCGCCCGTATATTTCTTCGGCAGCAGCAATTATATTAGTTGTCCTTGTTGTAAGTATTTTTTCACAGAACAATCCTTTAGATTTTAAAGGTGGTACAGAGGAAATTGCTTTTGATGCTCTTGAGTCAGAGGGAGAAACTGATTTTTTTACTACGGCTGAAGGGGCTAGAACCTTGTTGCCTGAGGTAGAGATGGAGATGAAGACCTTTGAATCTGGGGAGATTATGATGACTTCAGCTTTGGAAGTTGAGAAGGAAGAGCATTATACATTGTATATTATTTTAGGTGGGCTTTTTTCTGTTGGGGTTGTTGGGTTTGTTTATATGCTTCTTCGGAAGGCTAAAAGAAAGTCAAAACCTTAAATATAGGTTTTAAGCGGGTACAGTGGATTTTTCATATATATGAAAAATCCTTATACTTAGTCGGCTACCATTTTGATAGGGATACTAGATGTGCTTTTGCACATCTTTTTTAGTACATAGAAGATTCATTTTCTAGCATATAAAAAATTTTTTTCAAATTCCTTTATTATATGGAACAAAATATATTTTTATACGTCAAATTATTATAGACTTGAAAGGAGGCTGAGGACATGAAATGTTTGGATTTTAGATTATTGATCTCCTTATATCTTGATGATTTGTTATCAGACCAAGAAAGACTTGAGTTTGAAAACCATTTTAATGAGTGTATGGATTGTAAAGAAGAACTAGAGTTGTATTGTGAAGTTCAGAAAAAATGTAAAGAAAGTTTTGTTGACATAGAAGTTCCAAATAGTTTTCATTTGGATTTAATGTGTAAAATTGGAGATATATCTAGTGTTAAAATTAGTGATACTAAAGGAAAGAAAAAAGTTTTTACAAAGTATATGTATACTGCAGCTTCTTTAATAATGATGCTTTTTGTTGTTCATCTTGTAAATGGATTTGATGTAAACACTTTTAAAGGTGATTCTGGTGATGAATGGGTTAACAACCTAGCTATGTTGTCTGTAGTGGAAGATATAGATTTAGAGATACCTGAAAGTTATTCATTGGACAAAGCAATGCGGATGGAAAGTAAAGTTGCACTAGAAGTAGATGTTCCTTTTGAAACAGAATCTACTGAAGACGATTTTTTTATTACTTCAGAAGTTGTAGCGTTAGATAGTGACTTTATGGATATTAATGATATTAATGATAGGACAGATTCTTTAGTGATTTATTTAATTGTGACAAGCTTATCATTAATAGCATTCTTATATATATTAAAAAGGAGGCGTTCAAAATGAAACAATTGGTTAAAAGAGTAGTTACTATCGTAACTGTTTTAACATTAGTTGTTTACGGAAGCATCATTGCTACAGGTGTTTTAAATACCAATGTAGATGCATCTGAATCATCAAAAAGTACAATCAATGTAACAGGAAAAGGTGCAATTCAAGTGGCACCAGATATGGCTTATGTAACACTTGGTGTAAGGACAGAAAATAAAGACCCAAAAGTTGCTCAAGAAGAAAATAGTAAGAAAATGAATCAGGTAATTGATGCCTTAAAAAAACTTGGCATTGATCAAAAAGACATTAAAACTTCAAATTTCAATATTTACCCTGAGTACATCTATGATAAAAACGATTATTCAGTAAGAAGTATTGACAGATATGTGGTTAATCACAATCTTGAAATTACAGTAAGAGATATTACGAAAGTTGGTAATATTATTGATACAGGAGTAAAATTTGGTGTGAATATGGCTAATTCTATTAGATTTACTATTTCTAACCCAGATGAAGTGTATCAACAAGCTTTAGTAGAAGCCATTAAGAATGCAGAAGGAAAAGCAAAAACAATTGCCAGTACCTTAAGTGTAAAAGTATCAAAACCAAAGTCAGTAACAGAACAAGGCTCATATAATATACCTATAGCATATAGCAGTTATGATAAAGTTGCTATGGAGCGTGCAGAAATGTCAGTTCCAATGCCTGTAGAAACAGGGGAACTTGAAATAGTTGCTCATATAAATGTGGTTTATGAATATTAAACCTTATTAACTGTTTAACGTTAGAAAATCAGCTGAGATTCTTTACTATTATTAAGATTAAGAATTATTTCTTATAGTAGAAAGGGTCTCAGTTTTTATATGCTAAGAACTAATTGAAGTTACTAAAGGGGCTTCATTACTTTTTAGAGGTGATGACGTTACTTTGTTCCTTCGACCTAATTCTTAAGTATTCATCATAATTGTATAATTGTACCTTGTTTATAATATATACATTTGTTATAATTACCTAGAAGATTTAATGTTTTACAAATCCTTTAAATATAGTTATGGAGAGATCTAATGAGTAAAATTTTATTAGTGGATGGACACAGTATTTTAAATAGAGCATTCTACGGATTACCTTTATTGACTAACAATGAGGGCCTTCACACCAACGCTGTTTATGGTTTTTTAAATATTTTATTTAAAATTTTAGATGAAGAGAAAAGTGAATATGCCATAGTAGCCTTTGACGTTAGTCAACCTACATTTAGGCATGAAATGTTTGAAGAATATAAAGGAACAAGAAAAGGAATGCCAGATGAATTAAGAGAACAAGTCCCTATTATAAAAGAAGTTCTTAAAACAATGGGGGTTAATATATTAGAGTGCCCAGGGTTTGAAGCAGATGATATTATTGGTACAATTGCGGCTAAAGGAGAAGAAAAGGGTCTTGAGGTATCCATACTTTCTGGAGATAGAGATCTACTTCAATTGGCTACAGATGTAGTAAAAATTCGAATTCCTAAAACCAAAAAAGGCGGGACGGAAATAGAGAATTATAATAGTGAAGAAGTGCTTGCTAAATATGAGGTTAACCCAAAAGAGTACATTGATGTAAAGGGACTTATGGGCGATCCATCAGATAATATACCTGGCGTACCTGGGATTGGAGAAAAAACAGCTGTAAAAATAATAAAAGAATATAAATCAATAGAAAATGCATATGAGAATATAGATAAAGTAAAACCAGCAAGAGCAGCAAACAATTTAAAAGAGTTTTACGATCAAGCCTTACTTAGCAAAAAATTAGCAACAATCAAAGTAGATTGTGATGTAGATTTAGATTTAGAATGTAGTAAATTAAGCAATTTGTTTAATGAGGAAACTTATAAGTTATTTAAACGATTAGAGTTTAAAACTTTGTTAACAAGGTTTAACTTTGAAGTGGATTATAATAATTTAAAAGATTTAAACAAAGATAATTTTAATTGTATCAAAAACAGTGATGATTTTAAAAATATTAAAAAAGCTATCTGTGAGCAAGAAGTTATAAGTATAACTCTAATTGGTCAAGATAGTTTACTAGGGATTTCATTGTGCTATGGGGAAGAAAGTGCATACTATATACCTATATCGCTAGACATATCAGAAGATGATATAATATGTTATATTAATGAGTTGTTTTTACAAGATAACAAAAAAATAGTAGTGCACAATTTAAAAAAACAGCTACAACTAGTAAAAAATAAAGGCATACAATTTAATATTCATAGTTTTTTTGATACACACTTAGCTGCATATTTATGTAATCCATCTAAGGAAACTTATAATTATGATGAGTTGGCAAATGAATTTTTAAGCTTACTTGTTCCAAGTGAAGAAGAGCTCCTTGGAAAAGGCAGAACTAAAAAATTATTGAATACGATATTAGAGGATGATTTAGTGAATTTTGCTTGTTATCAAACAAGTATTTTTTATAAAGCCTATGAAGTTCTTAATTCAAAATTAGAAACAGAGAAGATGAAAGAATTATTCTATAATATAGAAATGCCTTTAGTAGAAGTTCTGTACGAAATGGAACAATTAGGTATTAAAATTGATTCTAATGCATTAAAAGAATATGGAAATAGATTATTAGAACGCATCACTGAATTGGAAGAAGAAATTTTTAATTTAGCAGGTGAGACGTTTAATATTAATTCTCCAAAGCAGCTGGGAGAAATATTATTTGAAAAGTTAGAATTACCAACTGCTAAAAAAACAAAAACTGGGTATTCAACGGCACAGGATGTTCTTGAAAAGTTAGTGGACAAACACCCTATTATTAATCTTATAACAGAATACCGTCACTTGGTTAAACTTAAAAGTACTTATGCCGATGGCCTTTTTGACTGTATATGTCAAGAAGATAATCGTATTCATAGTCAGTTTAATCAAACCATTACAGCAACAGGAAGAATTAGTAGTACTGAGCCAAATCTTCAAAATATACCTATTAAACTAGAACTAGGTAGGGAGATAAGAAAAGTTTTTGTGCCAGAAGAAGGCTATTCTTTTGTAGATGCTGACTATTCACAGATAGAATTAAGATTATTAGCTCATTTATCCCAAGATGATAAATTAATAGATGCTTACAAAAACAACCAAGATATACACAGACTTACAGCATCTCAAGTTTTTCACACGCCTTTTGAAGAAGTAACTTCTCTTCAAAGAAGCAATGCAAAAGCAGTTAATTTTGGAATTGTTTATGGTATTAGTGCTTTTGGTTTAAGCCAAGACCTTAATATTACTAGAAAAGAAGCAGATACTTATATAAATAATTACTTTGATAAGTATCCTAGTGTAAAAATCTTTTTAGAAAACACAATAAGGCTTGCTAAAGAAAGAGGCTTTGCTGTAACAATGTTCAATAGACGAAGACTTATTCCTGAGTTGCAGTCAAAGAATTTCATGCAGCGTTCATTTGGTGAACGTGTTGCAATGAACTCTCCTATCCAAGGAAGTGCAGCAGATATTATAAAAATTGCTATGATTAAAGTCCATAATAAGCTTAAAGAACTGAATCTTAAATCACGTTTGATTTTACAAGTTCATGATGAGCTATTAATAGAGGCACATAATAGTGAAATTGAACAAGTTAAGACAATCTTAATTAGCGAAATGGAGAGAGCTGTAGAATTAAGTGTTCCTCTAGACATTGATGTTAATGTAGGAAAAAGTTGGTACGAAACAAAGTAGAGGTGTATAGATGAAAAGAATTGGATTAATCGGGGGCGTGGGTACAGGTAAATCAATAGTTGCTGACATACTAGAAAAATATTTTAATAGTTTTGTTATTAAAGCAGACACTGTTGGCCATGAAATTATTAAAAAAGGAACCCCTAGTTATCAACTAATTGTAGACTATTTCGGTAAAGAGATTCTGAACTCAGAGGAAGAAATAGATCGTTCAAAACTTGGACCAATTGTTATGAATGAGAAGACCAAATTGAACAAACTCAATAGTTTTACTCATCCGTTTATCTATGATTATATAAAAAATCAAGTATTAAAAACCATGTCTGAAGGTAGTTATCAATATATAGTTATAGAGGTACCTTTAATGATTGAAGCTGGATTTGATGATTTAGTAGATGAGAATTGGTATATTCATACTGACTTAGAAATTCGAAAACAAAGACTTAAAGACAGCAGAAACTATTCAGACGAAAAAATAAACAGTATACTATCAAATCAATTATCAGATGAAAAATACAGAGAAAATGCGAATTATGAAATTGATAATAATGGGGAAATTGATGAGACTGTACAACAAATAAAAGACATCTTAAGTGGAGGTAAATATGATTAAGTCAAAAAATATATTGATCTTATTATTAATAATATTATCATTGTTTCTAGTAGGTTGTGACGAAGCTGTTGAAATAGAGGAAGAACCAGAAATTATAGAAGAAGAAATGGTTGTAGAAATACCTGATCCGGATTTTGGGGGGAATATTAATGTACCAGTGAGAATTCCAGCAACTTTAAATCCTATATTAAATGAAGATAGATCCATTGATCAATTTCTTAAACTGGTATTTGAACCCTTATTTGATTTAGATGAAAATGAAAGACCAATACCTAATTTAGTAGAATCCTTTACCATTGCTGATGAAGGTAACTTTATAGATATAAAATTAAGAGAAAATTTATTATGGCATGATGAAGAACCAATTACTGCTGATGACATAATTTTTACTTTTAATCAATTACAAAGTGCTAGAAGTACAGTAGTTTACAAAAGATGTATTAACAACATAGCCCGTATGTCTAGAGTAAATGAACTAGAAGTTAGAATTTATTTTAACCAAGCATCTTCAACAAATTTATTTGCTTTACTTTTTCCAATCATACCAAGACATTATTATGAAGGAAAAATGACTATCGATTCGGATGTGAACTTTAAACCGTTAGGAAATGGTATGTATGAATTTGATAGTTATGTACCAATGCAAGAAATCACTTTACTAAGAAACGATAACTGGTATAAAGGTAATCCTTACATTGATACAGTAAGAGGCGTAATTATTAAGGATGATGAAACAGATACAACAGCCTTTGAACAAAATTTAGTGGATATTATATATCCAAGTATTTTTAACTGGCAAAACTTTGCAGAGAGAGAAGGTTATAAGGTAAATGAATATACTTCATATTTCTATGATTTTATAGGATTTAACTTTAACAATCCTTTGCTTAATGATAAAAATATTAGACAAGCAATTGCATATGGTATTAACAGAGACGTAATGAACAGACAGTTATTTCTTAATTCTTCAACCATTATAGATGTGCCACTACATGCCAATTCTTGGTTAAACAATACTGTTGTAAGATATGAATTTAATTCGGAAACAGCTAGTGAATTACTAAAGAATAGTGGTTTTATAACAGCAAATGAAGAAAATGTTTTGGTGAATGAAAATAACCAAACTTTAACTTTTAAACTTATTGTTAATGAAGATGATTCTGTGAAAGTTCAAATGGCAGACGCCATTAAAGAACAATTAAAAAACATTGGTATTTACATTAACATTAATGCCCTAGATTCAGAAACTTATTCAACTAGCCTTAGTGAAGGCAATTATGACTTAGTAGTAGGATCTTGGAAGCTTTCTCCTATTCCTGATTTGACTTTTGCATTTCATACAGGATCAAACCGTAACTTTATTAATTATTCTACTGAGCAAATGGATAACTTATTAAGTCAAAGTTATAGGGCCTATAGAGAGAATAATATTACAAGAGCATATAATGAATTGTTAGGGTATATTCAAGAAGAATTGCCATATTTTAGTTTGTATTTTAGAGGCTCTGCAGTTATATTAAATAGAGATGTTTATGGGGAGTTAAACCCTAGCACTTATAATGCATTTAGAGGCTTTGAAGAATTATATATTAGTAGATAACACAAAGGGTGGAGTATCTCCGCCCTTTTCCAAACCCTTGCAAGCAAGTTTGTAAATTACTCACCTTATGCCTTTTTCATTGAAAAAGACAAAAGGTTCATTGAAAATGTAATTTCTAAACCCTTGCAAGCAAGTTTATAAATTACTCACCTTATGCCTTTTTCATTGAAAAAGACAAAAGGTTCCTTGAAAATGTAATTTCTAAACCCTTGCAAGCAAGTTTGTAAATTACTCACCTTATGCCTTTTTCATTGAAAAAGACAAAAGGTTCATTGAAAATGTAATTTCCAAACCCTTGCAAGCAAGTTTGTAAATTACATTTTCAAAATAATACTAGAAATTTCCCTTGTAAATTGGTATGATTATATTTATAAATATTGTATCTGGAGGTGTCTTAATGACTGACCAGTTTAATGATAACACACCTTTGGTTTTTGGACTTGATATTGGAACTAGAAGTGTTGTTGGTATAGTTGGCTATAAAGAAAAAGAAAAGTTTCATATTGTTGGTCATCATATGATAGAACATGATACAAGAGCTATGATTGATGGTCAAATTCATGATATAAATAAAGTAGCCGAAACAGTGAACTTAGTTAAAGAGGCCTTAGAAAAGCAGATTAATAGGCCTTTAACAAGTGTATGTATTGCGGCTGCTGGACGCGTCTTAAAAACAGGGAATGTTAAAGTGGAGTCTGAATTTGAAGTGGAGACCCCTCTCAATAAAGAACATATATTTTCTTTAGAACTACAAGGGGTAGAACAAGCACACAGACAAGTGATATCAACAGATGACAATGATATCACTTACCATTGTGTTGGGTATTCTATTGTTAAGTATTATTTAAATGACTTTATTATGACAAGTCTAGATGGCCATAAAGGGAAAAAAATAGGAGCAGAAGTTTTGGCTACTTTTTTACCTCAAGAAGTCATTGATAGTTTGTATTCAGTGATTGAAAAAGTAGGCTTAAAAGTTAGCAGCCTTACATTAGAACCCATTGCGGCTATTAATGTGGCAATACCTGAAAATTATAGATTGCTTAATTTAGCTTTAGTAGATGTAGGTGCAGGAACTTCTGATATTGCCATTACAAAAGATGGCAGTATTATTGCTTATGGTATGATTCCCTATGCAGGGGATGAGATTACAGAACAAATTGTACATCATTATCTTGTTGATTTTGAAACGGCTGAGAAAATCAAATTAAAGTTAGATAAAAGTAAAGTGATTTCATTTAAGGACATTATGGGGACGTCACATAAGTATGAGCCTAGTGAGATTATAAAAACAATTATGCCTGCCATTGAAAATATGGCTGAGAATATTTCAAGTAAAATTTATGAACTTAATGGTAATAAACCAACTAATGCTGTTTTTTGTGTTGGTGGTGGTGGTCAAATAAGTTCTTTTACAGACCTTCTTTCACAAAAGCTTAATCTAACGAAAGAAAGGGTTGCGTTAAGGGGTTCAGAAGTTCTACAATTTGTAAACATATTAAAAAAAGGTGTTAAGAAAGACCCTTCAATAGTGACTCCTGTAGGAATAGCATTAAGTGCTTATTATCAAAACAGCAATTTCATTCATGTATTTGTGAACGATACGCTTGTAAAGATTTATAATAATAATAAGTTAACAGTAATTGATGTTGCTGTTTTAACTGGATTTAATTATAAAGATTTATTTCCTAAAAGAGGAGAAAGCTTAACATTTACCCTTAATGGCGAGGAACAAGTTATTAAAGGTATGCTTGGTGAGTCTGCAAAAATAGTTTTAAATAATGAAGAAGTAAGTATTAATACACCTATTGTACATAATGATCAAATACAATTAATAGAGGCAACTAGTGGAGAACCCCCTACTGTTAAAGTAGAAGAATTAAAAGCCTTTAAAGGGGATCTGCATTTTATAATAAACAATCAAAACATTAGCTGCCCTCCTATTATTAAGGCCAATGGAGAACATATAACAAAAGAATATATCATTAATAATAATGATCGAATTGAGATTAAAAATAACTATACCGTTGGAGACTTATTAGAATTTATGGATTTAACTATTGAAATTGATAGAATCATCCTTAATGGAGAAAAAGTTAATGAAGACTCAATCATTGAGAATAATGATTATGTCAATTGGAAAGAAAAAAAACCTTCAATGGAAATAGAAGAATTATTAAATAACAAAGAAATTGCCTTTCAAGAGGCAGTTGTAACTGTAGATGAAATTGGAAGCAGTGAAATGTCAGATAGAATTCTTTCATCCATAATAGTAAAAGTAAACAACGAAGAGATAAAGCTTTTAAACAAATCAGAATACATCTTCGTTGATATATTTGACTACATTGATTTTGATTTAAGAAAACCAAAAGGAAAATTGATTACAAAGCTAAATAATAATGATGTTACCTATACACAAGCTTTAAAATCCGGAGATAAAATAGAAATATATTGGGAAGGATAGTGTTTCATGGATAGGCTCCTTAGATATGAAAAAACCTTTATTAATATTCATAATAATATTGCCATAGCTGTACTTATATATATTCTAATATTTACGATTTCAGGACGAGCTGATGAATTGTTATGGATTTATGTAATTCTTGCAGTAGTAAGTCATGGGATAAACTATTTTATATTTAAATTTGATTTTTTTAATAAAATACAACTATTTTATTCTATAAAGTATGTACAGATACTTTTATCTGCTTTTTTTGCTTTTGAACAAGTGAATTATACAGAAGCAATAGGATCCATTTTTTATCTTTTACTATTTATTGAAGTTATTATTGCAACGGGCAGACACTCCAAACTATCCCAATATATACTTTCTGCTGTTTTTATTTTTCCAATAATTATATCTTATATTTTCGCGGCCTATACCTTTAATTATCCTGAAAATATTGGTATTGACATTGTTTTTTTTATGTCTTCATTTATAATTGTAATAATGGGGCTTGGCCATATTATTTCAGAATATGCCATTGAATTAAATGATCAAATTGATATCCAAAGAAATCTTGTTTTTAAAACAAAGCAATCTAACGAAGAGTTAATTACTACACAAAAAAAATTCCAAGAAGCCCATGAAAAACTAACTGTACAAAATACTGACTTAGAACAAGCCTATAAAAAACTTAATCGTGCTAGTTCTGAGATGTATATTCAAAATGAACTTTTGAAATATATTAGTTCATCTTTAGAAATTGATGAGCTAATGGATATGGTGACAGACTCTATTATTGGAGCCATAGGTGTAGATACTTGTTCCATTATTATTTATGACGACAATAGAGATGTATACCAATTTAAGATAAAAAGTACCTATAGCAAAGATTACACTAAAAGTTTAGAACAATTTATTAATGAAGGAAAATTTGATAAGTACTTTAAGAGTACAAAAGCATTTACGGATAACAATGTGGAACAAGAAAATTATTCTTTTTTAGACGATAGAACTGTGGGTTCTCTAATGATAATGCCCTTAATTAGGAATAATTTAACTTATGGATTGTTAATTGCTGAACAAAAAACCAATAATACTTTTGTAGATAATATACAATTCTTTGAAGGGATTGCAACACAAATTATTATAGCCATCAGCAATGCAAACCTTTATACAAAAATGGAAGAAATGGCAACTCATGATGGATTAACAGGGGTATATAATAGAACTTATTTACAAACCCGTTTTAGTGAAATCGTTAGGGAAGCCATTATGAATAAATCTTGTATTTCTGTTGCATTATTTGATATAGATAAGTTCAAAAGAATAAATGACACCTATGGTCATTTGTTTGGTGATGAAGTTATAAAAATGGCAGCAAGAGTTACTGAGAAAATCGTTTCTATTAATAAAGGTTTAGTTGGTCGTTTTGGTGGAGAAGAATTTGTTATGATTTTTCCAAATAAATCCGTTAATGAAACATTAGAAGTTGTTAAGGAAGTACAAGAGGCTATTAATAGTGAAGTATTATATCATAATGGAGAGAAAGTTATTGTGAATGTGAGTACTGGAATAACCAATTATCCAGATATTTGTAAAAATCCAAGTGAATTGCTTAATAGAGCCGATCTTGCTATGTATTATTCAAAAGAGAACGGTAGGGGTATTATTACCGTGGATAATGATACTTTAAGCAAATAGTATAGCCCACTTACACTTTCTTGTAATAAAGTGCTTATTGTGTTATAATTATCTTTATGCTTTTGAAGAACATGTTAGAGTAGGTGCGTTAATATCCTAGTTTTTAGGATATTCTTTTTAATAAATTTGAGGTGTAAATAATGTCGATGTATTTATGTAGTATTGCAAGTGGTAGTAGTGGCAATTGTATTTATGTAGGTTCTGATAATGCCAATATAATTATTGATGCTGGAATAAGTGGAAAAAAGATTGAAACAGGATTGAATTCAATAGGACTAAAAACCTCAGAAATTGATGGGATTTTTATAACCCATGAACATTCAGATCATGTTAAAGGCATTGGTGTTTTAGCTAGAAGATATGGCATTCCAATTTATGCCACAAAAAATACATCGGATGCTATATTAAATGCTAGTGCCTTAGGAAAAATACCTGAAGGTTTAGTACATATTATTGAAAGCAATGTTGATTTAAAAATAAAGGACTTAACCATTCATCCATATAATACGCCTCATGATGCGGCTGATCCTGTATGTTATACCATTAAGAATCATAATAAAAAGATTGGTATTGCAACAGATTTAGGGAATTATAATGATTATATCATAGAAAAGTTAAGGGATTCTAATATGTTGTTTATTGAGGCCAATCATGATGTTAAAATGCTTCAAGTTGGTTCTTATCCTTATTTTCTTAAGCAAAGGATTTTAGGAGAGCATGGTCATTTGTCTAATGAAATGTCGGGACAATTGATTTCTAAGCTTGTTAATGATAACCTTGAGCAAATTGTGTTAGGGCATTTAAGCAATGAGAATAATTTTGAAGAATTGGCTTTTCAGAGCGTCCAATTGGAGATTAATAGTCATAGTGATTATATTGCTAGTGATTTGAATATGTTTGTTGCTAGTCGTAGTGAGAGTTCTAGGCGTATTGCAATTTAGGCTTGTTGTTGATTTATTTAGGTCGTGGGTGCTTTCGTATGTGGTTTACTATGTAAAACAGTTCCGTTAAATATTATGAGAAAAACTAAGCGCTCTGAGATGTAATTTCCTAAGCCTTAAGAACTCCCTTCGGTCAGACACTTAAGGCTTTTAACGGAATCTTCATCTCAGATTGCTAAGGTTTTCTTCATAATATTTAAAAGTCACTTTATTTTCATAGCAAATCACATACTGGAACCATGCATTAAATATGAGCTACCTCGGGATATTATAAATTAGAGATTCAAAACAAATTAAATAAATAATTAAAATTATATAAATATAACTATTACTTTAGGAGGATTTACCATGGAAAGATGTATTATTACTGTAGTTGGAAAAGACAAGGTTGGTATTATTGCTAATGTTTGTACTTATTTAGCGGATAATCAAATTAATATTTTAGATATTTCTCAAACGATTGTTCAGGATTTCTTTAATATGATGATGATTGTTGATGTTGTTAAGGTTGATAAACCATTTGAGACCGTTGTTTCTGAGCTTAAGAAACTTGGTGAAGATATTGGTGTTAATGTTAGATTACAACATGAAGATATTTTTAATAGAATGCATAGAATCTAGAGAGGGTTGGCGTAATGATTAATTTTTTTGAAGTTAATGAAACAAATAAAATGATCGATCAAGAGAATCTTGATGTTAGAACGATTACTCTTGGTATTAATCTTTTAGATTGCTCTGATAGTAATCTTGAAGAGTTAAAGAAAAAGATTTATAACAAAATTACGACGACAGCTAGAGATTTGGTTAAAGTCGGTAAAGAGATTGAGACTCAATATGGTATTCCTATTGTGAATAAGAGAATTTCTATTACACCTATTTCTTTAGTGGCTCATTTTGACAATGAAGAAGCCTATGTTTCTATTGCTGAGACTTTAGATAAGGCTGCTAAAGAAGTTGGCGTTAATTTTATTGGTGGTTTTTCTGCTCTTGTTTCTAAAGGTATGACTAGGAGCGATAGAATGCTTATGAATTCTATTCCTAAAGCATTGGCTAAAACAGAAAGAGTCTGTTCTTCTGTTAATGTAGGTTCAACTAAAACAGGTATCAATATGGATGCAGTTAAAATGATTGGGAGAATTATAAAAGAAACAGCTGTACTAACACAAGATAAAGATTCTATTGGTTGTGCTAAGTTTGTTGTTTTCTGTAATGCACCTGATGACAATCCATTTATGGCTGGCGCATTCCATGGTGTTACGGAATATGATGCAGTTATTAATGTTGGTGTTAGTGGTCCAGGAGTAGTTAAGAAAGCTCTTGAATCTGCTAGAGGTGCTGATTTTGGTGAGTTATGTGAGACTATTAAGAAAACAGCTTTTAAAATTACAAGAGTAGGACAATTGGTTGCAATGGAAGCTTCTAAGAAATTAGGCATTCCATTTGGTATTATTGACCTTTCTTTAGCGCCTACACCTGCTATTGGTGACAGTATTGCTGATATTTTAGAAGAAATTGGTGTAGAGTATGCAGGTGCGCCTGGTACAACGGCAGCTTTAGCTTTACTTAATGATCAAGTTAAAAAAGGTGGGGCAATGGCTTCTTCTTATGTTGGTGGATTAAGTGGTGCCTTTATTCCAGTTAGTGAAGACCAAGGTATGATTAAGGCAGCTACTATTGGTGCTTTAACCATTGAAAAATTAGAAGCAATGTCATGTGTATGTTCTGTTGGATTAGACATGGTTGCAATTCCTGGTGATACTAAAGAAACAACAATTTCTGGTATTATTGCAGATGAAATGGCCATTGGTATGATCAATCAAAAAACAACGGCTGTAAGAATTATACCGGTTATAGGTAAAAAAGTAGGGGATTCTGCAGAATTTGGTGGTTTACTTGGGTATGCACCAATTATGCCAGTGAACCCATACAGTTGTGATAGATTTATTGCAAGAGGTGGAAGAATTCCAGCACCAATTCACAGTTATAAAAATTAATTTTAATTGTTGGAAAAGTATTTTCTAGCATAAATTTAATAGGGATATGAAGAAGATACAAAAGTTCTTATATACTAGGAAAGCGTTACTTTCCCAGTATATAAAACTTATGATTAGAAGGGCTGACTTTTCTCGCAACAAAGAAAAAAGCTTGATGCCATGAACAAATTGACTTCACCAGGATTATTACTCTTGGGTTAAATATAATGAAGTCAATTTGTTCTACGTGCATATAACATATCTTCCTTTCATATCCTAATTTTATATAACTATAAACTTTAATTAGAGGTGAGGAAATGGTCCTTAGTAATCTAGAACCAAAATCCGTTTTTTATTACTTTGAAAAGCTAACACAAATCCCAAGGGAATCAGGAAATGAAAAAGAAGTTAGTGATTATTGCGTGAATTTTGCCAAAGAAAGAAATTTATCTGTCTATCAAGATGAATACTTTAATGTCATTATAAGAAAACCTGGAACGAAAGGGTATGAAAATCTTCCAACGGTTATTATACAAGGTCATTTAGATATGGTATGTGAAAAAAACATGGATACAGAGTTTGACTTTGATACAGAGCCCTTACAGCTAATTATAAAAGATGACTTGTTAATGGCTAATGGGACGACTTTAGGTGCAGACAATGGTGTTGCTGTGGCTTACGGTTTGGCGTTACTAGATTGTAATGATATCCCTCATCCACCTTTAGAAGTATTGCTTACTACAGATGAAGAAGTAGGTATGAAAGGTGCTCTAAAACTAGACTGTAAACAGTTAAAAGGGAAGTATTTTATCAACTTAGATACGGAAGAAGAAGGGGAACTACTTGTAAGTTGTGCAGGTGGTTTAAAAGCATCTATAAATTTACAAAAAGAAGTTATAGACAATAAAGATGAGGCAGCCTTTAAGATTCTTATTAAAGGATTAAAAGGTGGACACTCAGGAATGGAAATAGATAAACATAGAGCCAATTCTAATAAGCTCATGGGTCGTTTGTTAAATGAATTGAATGATGTGATAGAGTATGCTATAGCCGATATAGGTGGTGGTCTAAAGGACAACGCTATTCCAAGGGAAGCATTTGCCACAATAACTTTAGCTGAAAGTACGATACCAGCCCTTGAAAAAGTTGTTAAGAATATGGAAGCTGTTTTTAGAAATGAGTTTAAAACCAGTGACCCTGATATTGAGATTGTACTAGATAAAGTTGAGAATCCACATAAAGTATTCTCATATAACCTTAAGAAAAATTTACTCTTCTTAATGCTAACATTACCAGATGGGATTCAAACAATGAGTGCTGATATTAAAGACCTTGTTGTGAGTTCTTTAAACTTTGGGGTTTTAGTTAATGAAGAAGATAAAGTAAAGCTTATTTTTGCCATTAGAAGCTCTGTAAAATCTAAAATATATGATATTAGAAATCAAATCAAAGCTTTTGCTGATTTTATAGGAGCAGAGTTTATTCAAACTGCAGAATATCCTGAATGGGAATACAATAAAGAGTCCAAGTTAAGAGATCTTTTTATTAGAACTTATGAAGAGATGTATGGTAAAAAGCCACTGATTAAAGCAATTCATGCTGGATTAGAATGTGGTGTATTTGCTGAGCAAATAGAAGGTTTAGATTTAATATCTTTAGGCCCAGATATTTTTGATGTGCACACCCCTAAAGAAAATTTTAGTATTAGTTCTGTTAAAAGAACTTGGGAATATTTACTGGAAGCGTTAAAAAATTTCAAAGACATTGAAACTTTTGATGGTCAATAAATGATTAATAAAAATAATTAAACAGGTGATAAATTTTGAAGTCAAAAAAAACCAATGATGAAATAGGTCAATTAAAGAAAAAATACAATTACAAACTCCTAGAATCTTTTTATAAACACTCTTTAGAGAATGAAATGTATCCAACCCTAGATGATAGTACTTGGCATGATTTAAATATGAATGAAGTATTTTCAAAGTTAGACTGGACCATTACAACACCTGGAGAACAAGTTTTATATAAGACCCTTAGAAGTCCAGCAATGGATAAAGGGCCTATATTAGAGAAAGGTAACGTAATCAACAAACTGAACAACAAAGAAATTAGTGAACCCATTAGAGGGGAATTAGCTAGAATAGGTAGAATCAAATATGATGTAGATACAATCCAGGTGCTTAATAAAATCAAACCCAACAAACCTTTAAAGAATATCTGTAGATTGTTGGCATTTTTAAATGTGGCCAATCTTATTGCTTTGATTGTATTTTTACTACCAATGTTTATTATTAATGCCATTATTTTATTTGTATTAAGTCTTGTAATGCATTATAAAATTGAGGATGTTATCCATAGAGAATTACAATTTGTTGATTATATAACCAAACTCATTGGGAGAAGTAATAATATTGGAGATATGCTTCCAGAAGGTGTAGCAGATTATAAAAATAAACTTAAGGCCACTCATAACAAATGTAAACCTATTCTAAGAAAAGCTTCTGTATTATTTAAGATTCAAGGGTTGAATGTTATAGCTGATTATATCAATATCTTTTTATTCGTTAAAGAAAGGAACTTCTTTAACATTGTAACAGGATTTGAAAAAAACAGAGAAGACATTTTTGAACTCTATACACTCCTTGGAGAAATTGATGTAAATATTGCTATCAATTATTATAGAGACAGTTTAGAATATTACACCGAGCCTAATTTTACAGATAATAAAAAAACATTAAATGTAGAAGGGTTGGTACATCCTTTATTAGATGACCCCATTTCTAATACCCTAGAAATTAATAATTTTGATGTTGTAATTACAGGTTCTAATATGAGTGGAAAATCAACTTTTCTTAGAACTATTGGTGTTAATGCATTATTAGCTCAAACAATAAATACAGTACTGGCAAAGACATATACCGCTAGTATTTTTAATATCATTACTTCTATAAGCTTAAATGATGATGTCCTTCAAGGAAAAAGTTATTATTTAAGTGAAGCAGAAGCAGTTAAAAGGATCATCTTATCAAGTAAGGAAGATATTACCTGCTTATCCCTTATTGATGAGATATTTAAAGGAACAAACCCGGTAGAAAGAATTAATGCAGCTGCAGAAATACTTAATTATCTTAATAAAAGCAATACCCTAACATTTGTTGCTACCCATGACTTGCAATTAATACCTATGTTAGAAGGCTATAAGAGTTATTACTTTAAAGAAGAAGTTTCTGAAGAAGAAGGCATGATTTTTGATTATAAAATTAAAGAAGGTATTTCTTCTACAAAAAATGCTATAAAAATTCTAGAATTCTTAAATTATCCGAAGGAATTAACCGATAAGATTAATGAAAGAATAAAAAAATCAGAACATAAGTAAAACAGTAAATTATAGCTAATGTAATTATGATGGAGGTCATTCACATGGAGATAAAAATTTTTGCAGGAAGCACAGGAAAAGAATTTGCTGAAAGAATGTGTAAGTATTTAGGCACTGACTTAGGTAAATCAAAAGTCCTTACCTTTACAGAAGGCAACACATATGTTAAAGCTGAAGAGACCGTTAGAGACAAAGATGTTTACTTAGTTCAGTCCATTGGATTACACCCAAACAATGAGTTTACGGAGATTCTTTTCTGGATGGATGCCTTTAAAAGAGCAAGTGCTCATTCTGTTACCGTTGTGATGCCCTATTTCTCATATGCCAAAGGAGACAAAAAAGACGAACCTCGTGTTTCTATAAGAGGACGGGTTTGTGCTGATTGCATTGAATTGGCTGGAGCAGATAGAGTTGTAACAATGGATTTACATAGTCCTCAAATTCAAGGATTCTTTAAAATACCTGTAGACCATTTATTTGCATTACCTATTTTATGTGAGTATGTTAAAACTTTGAATATTGAAGATCTAATAGTTGTATCTCCAGACTCAGGGTTTGCTAAAGAGGCTAGAAGCTATGCTAGATACCTTAACGCCCCTGTTGCTATAGGGGATAAAGAAAGAGTGGATCATAGCGAAAACGCTAATGTTATCGACATTGTTGGTGATGTACAAGGAAAAAATGCCCTTATTGTAGATGATTTTAGTATTTCTGGGGGCACACTTATAGATGTGGCCCGTGCCTTAAAAGAAAAAGGCGCTAAAAAGATATATGCAGCATTATCCCATATTGTCTTAAATGAAAAAGGTGTCAAAAAAATTGAAGACAGTCCAATTGAATTACTAATTAGTACAGATTCAGTAAATAACCCGTTTGTTAAAGACTCAGATAAAATAAAAATTGTATCTGTAGCCCCTTTATTTGCTGAAACCATAGCTAGAATTGACAGAAAAGAATCGGTTAGTCCGTTATTTAATGAAGTACCAAGCAAGGTATTTAATAATATATAAAAACTATTTACAAAAAGTTCTTACTAAGAAAAGATTCACCTATTGAAAAAAATAGGTGCATCTTTTTTTATTGTATATTTATTAGTACCTTTCTCATAAAAAGAACATAATATAAATCAATCTAATATGTAGATGATTTGCTTTTATGGAGGGTATATGACAACAACAAACAGCAACTATAAAAATGAATTATGGGCTAAGAGTCTATATTATTATAACTTGTTTGATGACATCAAAGAATTTGATAGGGATAAGGCCTTTGATTATTATCAAGCATCAAATTACTATTTAACCCTATACCATGAAGAAAATGAAAATTCCCCTGAAATATATACTCAAGAAAGTGAATTTCCAGAGGAGATTATAAGAATATCTCATATAATGGATTTAGATACCAACTGGAGCAAACATATTGTTCCTTATAGTGAATTAACAAAGCTTCAACCAAAAGATAGAATTGTAACAGAAAAAGATTTAGTAGAAAGACCAGTAAAAGATGAAATAAGAGGAATGAAAGATGACGAACCTGTTATCGTTGCTAATGTTAATGGAATAACCAAAGCATATCCCATAAAAGAACTACTCTGGAATCCAGTAATTAATGACTTTTTGGGGGATATACCTATCGTTATAACCTATTGTCCATTATGTAATATTGCTTTTGTATTTAATAGAGAAGTACAGGAAGAAATCCTTACCTTTGGGTTCTCAGGTATGCTCTATAACTCTTGTGTTGTTTTTTATGATTTCAAAACTGAAAGTTTATGGGATTCATTAACAGGAATCTGTCTTGCAGGTGATTATGCTGGTAACCAATTAAGTTATATTCCGAAAAATACAGTATCCTATTCAAGCTATAAAAGAGATTTTCCAGATGGTACAGTTGTCGCTAACGTACGTGGCATATTAAGACCAATTACAAAAAATCCTTATATTGCTTACGACCTTATTAAAAAACCATTGTTTTTTTACAAACAAATTGACCCACGCCTACCTGCAATGGAAAGAGTCGTTGGTATATGGAATGATGATAGATCTATTTGTTATTCTTACTCAGATGTCCTTAGAAGAAAAGTTATAGAAAATGAATTTGAAGGAGAGGATTTTATTATCTTTCATAAGTTTGGTATGATCTCACCTTTAAGTGATCCTATTGCAGACGGAAGAGATATTGGGTCAACTTCAGTATTTAGCCCTTATGTGGATGGTATAAAACTCAACTTTTATGTAGTGGACAATAGATTGTTTGATGTAGAAACAAATTCAGAATGGAGTAGCTTAGGAGTAGCAATAGATGGATTCTATAAAGGTACACAACTAAGATGGATTCGTCATGCCGATACCTATTGGTTTGTATGGGCAGCATATTTTCCAGAAGTAACCATAAGAAGATAAATAATAAAGCTCCCATTAGGGGAGTTTTTGTTATTATTGGAATTTATTAGTCATATATGACTATTTGGAATATTTGAGTTATTTATTGACATTTTTTGAGTTTATATTTATAATTTCTCTAGGGTTATATTTTTATAATTCAACAGTATACTAATTATTTTCAAACATTTTTGAAGGAGGAGTTTAAATGAACAAAACAATTAAGAAATTTTTAGTTGTAACACTATCTATTGCGCTGGTTTTCAGTTTGACATTGCCAGTGTATGCTAAAAACAACAAAGACAAAGGTAGAAAGGTACCAAAGGTTGTATTAAAAGTAGCTACACCATTTAGAGAAGGGCATATTCTTGCTGATACAGCAGAAAAATTCAAAGAGCTTGTAGAACAAAGTAGCAAGGGTAAAATCGCAGTCATAATCGAAGCAGGTCTTGATACAGAAGAAAATGTAAATTTAAGATGTGCCTCAGGTGATGTGGATATCCAATTAACAGGTGGCGAACCTCTTGAAGTTTTCTCACCAGAATACTTTTTCTTTAACGCACCATATGTTATAAAAGACTATGACCATTTCCTAAGAGTGTGGAATGGACCTTTAGGGGACGAATCAAAAGCTTTAATATCAGAAAATGGAAATATGAAAAGTTTAGGAACAGTTTTCCGCGGATACAGACAAATGACATCTAACAAACCAATTAGTGGGCCTAGTGATATAGCAAATATAAAACTAAGGTTACCTGGTGTACATACTTGGATAAGCGTATGGAGTCAAATTGGAGCTAATCCAGTTGCTGTTCCATTAACAGGTCTTTACCAAGCATTAGCAGATGGGACAGCAGAAGCTTCAGAAGGTGATTTGACACAGATTATGTCATTTAACTTAGCAGAAGTACAATCTCATCTAACAATAACAAATCACTTATGTGCCGTTGGATATATTACAATAAATAACGATACTTATAACAGTCTGAAAAAACAAGAAAGACGTCTTGTTGAGAGAGCGATGAAAGAAGCTAGTGAATGGGCTACTCAAGTAACAATGGATAGCGACAATGCAAGACTAGAATACTTACAAAATGCAGGAATGACCTTAGGATACCCAGATGCAGATGCCATTAGAGAACTAGCAAAGCCTGCAATAGAAGAATTATTTATTAATGAATGGCCAGTAACAACTTGGGAAGAAGTGCTTGCACAATAAGATTTAGATTAATGAAGGGACTGATCCTATATGGACAGTCCCTTTTAAGTAAATATGCGTTTATTTCTCACAAACAGCAACCATTAAATAATACTTTTTATCTGGATGTGGGATCTCTATAATATCATCTACTTGATTATACATTGTAACGGCTTTAAATGGCTTTAAGACATCTAAAAACTCCTCACAGGTGTATTGATAGACATGGTATTCATTTTTACAAGGAAAATCTTTGCCTTTACCAAATGGGGTAGAAACAATTAATTTGCCACCAGGCTTTAATAGATTGTATAAATTCTTTATAAATAGCGCATCTTCACTGAAATGTTCAATGGTCTCAAAACTAATGATGGTATCAAAAGTACCATAGATATTATGTAAGTCTTCATTAAGGGCATTGTCTACATAATACTTTGTATTAGGAAAGTTATAATGGGTTTTAGCATATTCAATAGACGCTGGGTCCACATCTATGCCAACAAATTCAGTAATTTCATTATTGTCTAGAACATGTTCAGCGCCATAACCAACGCCACAAGCAATATCTAAAACTCTCCCTTTACAAAAATCTTTTGCAAAAATATAACGCTCTATATGTTCTATTAACATCCCATTCTTAGGATTCATAATTTTAGGTATAACTCTTTCACCTGTGTATTCCATTATTTCAACTCCTTTGTAATGTTTCAGTTATAATCAAGAATTTTAGTATACCATAAAATGACAGATAGAACTAGGCACTTATCTATTTGCCTTTAAAGGTGGTACTTTAAAAATTAGGTGAAATACTTTATAATATAAAGGGTAGTAAATACTTAAGAATAGGAGACCATTATGAGTAAAATTAAAATAGATATCTTTGGCATAGAAAGCTATGTCTTAGGAAAAAGTTGTTGTGGCAAAACGTATTGTGACAAAAATACAAGAACCAATAAAGAATCCTATGAGGAATTCTTAGAATTTATAGGCAAAATGGATATACAAGACAAAGTAGACATTAACTTCATAGACATTGTAAAAGAGAACTTAGAAAACTATGAAGAAGTTAAAGAAGAGCTAAAAGAAGGGGCAATAATTCCTTTAGTATATATTAATGGGGTACTAGAATTTCAAGAAGGGATTCCAAGTACAAAGATATATAAAAAGATATTAGATCAATGGGTATAAAATAATAAGAGAGATTCTTTAGGTTAATATGCTTAAAAGAATCTCTCTTATTTTAAATCATCTCTTTTTTACCAAAAATAGTATTAAAAATATAAAAACTAGCCCAACCAATACCAATTCATAGGATAATGAACCCCCACCATTACTCAAGAACATAAACTTACAAAATTAATTTAAAGTATAACTTGAATACCTAGCACTTATTCTATATAATTATCAATAGTGTGTTCTTATAATTCTATAAGAAAAATATATAATATTTCCTAGAGGAGTTTTTTATGTCTAAAAATAAGGAAGAAGCCTATCAGGAAGAAAGAGAACGATTAGAGTATACGATAGATTACTTGATACAAAATATAAATGCAACAGAAGACTACAAAAACAACTTTAAATCCAATATAAAAGAGGCCTATGAAAACTTAGACCCTCAAGACAGTAGTCAAAGTTACATAAACATAATCATCAACTCGAACCTTCTAGAAACGGCTATAAAGAATTATACCAGTTACAAAAAAGCAGTTAAAAAACCTTACTTTGCAAGAATAGATATAAAATCTGAAGCCTCAGATGAATTAGAAAAATTATATATAGGTAAAACATCCCTATTCAAAGAAGACAATAGCCCAGTTATCTTAGATTGGCGTTCACCATTAGCCTCTGTCTACTATGACGGTCGATTAGGAGAAGTAACCTATGATTCTCCAGGTGGCGAAGAAATTGTTGATCTGGTTCTTAAAAGACAATTCACCATAGCAGAAGGTGAATTAGAAAACTTTGTAGATATAGATATCACTGCAAATGATGCTTTCTTACAAGCTGCATTAGAAGAAAATGCAGACGATCGATTAAAAGACATTGCATCAACCATACAGGCAGAACAAAACAAAGTCATAAGAGCAGAACTTAAAAACCCCTTAATTGTACAAGGGGTAGCAGGTAGTGGGAAAACAACCATTGCCCTTCATAGAATAGCCTATTTTATTTACACCTATGAAAACATATTTGACCCTGATAACTTTATGATTATAGCCCCTAATAAACTATTTATTAACTATATATCAGAAGTCCTACCTGAACTTGGCGTAGAAGATGTAAACCAAACTACATTTACTGAGTTGATGGAAGACTTTATAGGGTTTAAATTCAAGGTCAAAAATCCATTTGAAGATATGGAAACATTGATTCAAAACAAAACCAATGAAAATGTTGATCTATTAAAATGGTTACTATCTTTTAAAGGCTCTTTAAAAGTTAAGGATATAATAGATGATTATATATCTACTATAAAAGAAACATTTGTACCAGATGAAGACTTTGCTTTACAAGAAAACATTATTGTAAAAAAAGAGAACATTAAGCGAATGTTTTTAGTAGATTTAGAAGGAATACCTTTATACAAAAGGGTAGAAGAAATAAAGAAAAACCTTAAATACCGATTCGGTTTAGTAAAAAAACAAATCTTAAGAGAAACAGAAAATGAGTTTGACAGAAAAATACAACACATAAGAAATAAAGAATTTGAATCAGAAGAACGAAGATTAAAACTTGTAGAACTCATAAATGCAAGAGATGAGAAACTAGAAACCCTAAGAAAAGATTCTACAAGTTTAGTTAGAAAATACATTACTAAATTCCCTAAAACAAAATTAATGGACTATTATAAGGATTTATTTACTAATAAAGAGACTTTGATGTCCTATGTGGGTAATGACTTGTCAAAAGAGCAAATAGAGTACTTATCAAACTATGTTAAGAGTGCTATAAGCAAAAAAACTTTTGACTTAGAAGATTTATCAACTATAGCCTATATGCGACATAAAATCTTTGGCTTAGATAAAAAGTACTCCATAAAAAATGTAGTCATTGACGAAGCACAAGATTACAGTCCATTACAAATATACGCCTTAAAACAAATATTCAATACAAATATGTTCACCTTACTAGGAGACTTGTCACAAGGCATATACTCTTATAGAGCCATTAACACTTGGGATGAAGTAATGAACAATATATTTGATAACAAAACAGATTATATGACCTTAGTACAAAGTTACAGAACCACAATCGAGATTATGGAATTGGCTAATGACGTCATCAAAAAACTGGACAACCAATTGGACCTAGCAAAACCAGTTATCAGACATGGTAAAAAACCAGAGATTGAAAGTTTTGATAATGAAAATGAAGTCATTGAGGCAATTTACCAGAGCATAGAAGAAATAAAAGACAACTATACTTCCATTGCAGTCATATGTAAATCAGCAGAAGAATGTATGTATCTAAAAAAAGAGCTATCTAAAAAAGGCCTTACAGAATTACAAGTAATAGACGAAAGTCAAGAAAACTACGGGGCAGGCATTATATTAGTGCCATCTTACTTAGCAAAAGGCTTAGAATTCGACGCAGTCATACTAGCAGCCATAAAAGAAAGATTTACAATGAATGCCCTAGACTTAAAACTTCTGTACGTGGCATTAACAAGATCCTTACACAGACTGTTTATATATAGTATACGTGGCAATATAGAAGCATTGAATCAGACAACACCTTAGAAACTAATAAAACTAATAACATAATACTTGGAGGATAATATGCAAAAGGATAGCATTAAACAATCATTAATATTATTAGCAACATACGCAAAGGAAACAGTAGAAAAACCTGAAAGAGCAAAAATCATAGAGAAAAATGTTCAGATCGTAAACAGCTACTTAGATAAAGCAGGGGTAACGAATGTAGAGATACAATCAGATGTTGATAATAGATATGTTCTGAATTATAGAAATATGGGTATGGATGAGAGAATAGAGCTATTGCTTGAAGGAAGTAGTAAGAGAATTTTGAGTAGATAAATGGTTTGGTATAATTGAATAATTAACACAACACAGAACTGATTGAGTGAATTTGACACTTAATCAGTTTTTTTGTGTATTTGTGTCATAAAAAGCTATTAATTTGGAGCGTTCTTGTGGTATAATGCTATTAATGTAATTATGAGTATATTTTTACAAATCATAGTATATAAGTAATATTTGTGAAGTTTGGTTCGTGAATACCGCCCTATAGGGGGTATAGATGAAATTGTGTTCATAGATACAGTAGTTAGCAGACATATATAACTAGGTTAAGAGGAGAGAATCTAATGAATGGTGAATTACTAGATTTGGTTCAGATATCTTCCAATGCAAAGGCAATAATACGTGGAGGAAGTTCAGAGTTTTCACAAGCCCAATATATCGAGAGTGTGAAGTTTTTTATAAAAGGCCAACCGACGTTTATTGAAAAATTGGTTAGGGGGAAGGATCAGAAATTTAGAGAAGTTGCATCTTCAGTTAATGATTGGTATGAGTATCTTGTAAGTTGTGATACTAAAGATGTATTCCTTAGTCTAGGGAAAGTTGAGGAGCAAGATATAAATTTATCAGCTTTTGCAAATGGTGTACCAAAGTGGTGTATGCTAACGATGAAAGATAATGGTTCACTACTGGCTTGGTACCGAAGATGGTATAGAGATGAGTACATTAATAAGTGGCATGTTGAGTTCTATGGTTTGCCATCAAATTTATTGGATTCAGGTATTATTGAATCAGCTGAAGGTCTTAAGGAGGCTTTATATTCGAGACTAACTGATATTATTGAACTGTCGCAGAATATTAGAGAAGAATCTTGGGTTTCTTTTTTCGAGAGAGCAAGAAAGAAACTGGTTGATGATGAACCAGTTGTATCAAACCATATTTCAGGTTCATATCCAGAGTTAAATCATAGATTGATTGAGACAGTTTCATTAGCTTGGTGCTTTGGAGGAATGGGTTCTTGGAATGATAGTCCACCATATTCAGCTCATACTGCTGGACTAGATGAAGAATTTAAGCGTGTGACGGAAGGCCTATATAATATATTCCTTGATGTCATTGAAGCTACGGTTAACGTATATTGAAAGTTTCCGTTATATACATCTGCTAACACCAGCTTCACGCAAGGGTCATTCTGAGAAGCGAATGACCACATCCAGCCCCCTAAGCCCGTCGGGACGTCACCGCATTAGGCGTTCGCAGGCTCACAGCCATAAGCGGAGACTCTAAGGGGCCAGGACGTCGTGAAGCCAAAACGTTAGTGCGCCAAGCGAAGCTTGGCATTTCTGGCAAAGTGAGAGTCTTTGCAAGGTAAGGTCTAGCCAACCACCTTTATCGAGTGTTGTGCCGTTACTGGAGACAGTAAAGGTAAAGCGTACACAGAGAATCCTATAGACCATAAGGGAGACCATAATCCCTGAAGCACATTGAGCCCAGTTAATGTTGCTCTAGAAATAGAGGAAGCGCAGATGACGACGTGTTTAACGTCACGGAAGTCAATACAAAGAAGTCGATAAAGGCAAGACTTTAGAGGGTCTGCCGGGGTCAAAGAACGTGGTATGTAGGAAGAGAAATGTCAGGAACTTGGGAGACCTCAATACTTCCAACAAAGATTGGTAAGCCTACCCAATCGAAAAAGAGGATGGCTGAAGAGTAATGAGGAGTCGGATTTCTTCATAGTACTCAGAGGTCAGGAGAGCTGGCTACAAGGGGAAGGGAGAAACAGGAGTATGAATCATACAAAGGAAACAATGACTAGACAAGTAGGGCTGGGTAAAACATTGCAAACCTCCCTGTATGAAATCGAAAGGAAAGCAACTAAGAATAAAAAACACAAATTCGAGAACTTATATCAATTACTAAACAGACAAAACCTAATAAAAGCCTATAGAGATATAAATAAACAAGCATCAAGTGGAATAGATGGGCAAAGTGCAAAAGAATTCGGTGAAAATTTGATAGAAGAAGTAACAAAAATCGAAGAAGAGTTGAAAACCAATAGATATAGAACAAGCTTAGTAAAAAGAACATATATAGAAAAGCCTGGTGGAGGACAAAGACCATTAGGAATACCAACGGTAAAAGATAAAACCATACAAATTGCAACAAAGAAAATACTAGAAGCCATATATGAACCTGAATTTATAGAAAGTAGTATGGGATATCGAAAAAACCGAGGCGCAAAACAGGCAGTAGAATATCTAGGAAAAGAACTGAACTTCGGAAAATACACCTATATAGTAGAAGCTGATATCAAGGGATTCTTTGATAATGTCAATCATCAATGGTTAAAAAGAATGCTAGAAGAAAAAGTTAGAGACAAAAGAATAATAACATTAATAGAAAAATGGCTTAAAGCTGGCATTATAGAACCAACAGGAGAAATAGAAAAACCACAAAAAGGAACACCACAAGGTGGTGCAATAAGTCCAATACTAGCAAACAGATATTTACACTACGCTTTAGACCTGTGGTTTGAAAAAATAGTTGAACCTAAAAGTGAAGGTGAATGTAAGCTGGCGAGATATGCAGATGACTTTGTTTGCGCCTTTCGATATAAAAGAGATGCTGAAAGATTTATGAAAACTCTAGGGAAAAGGCTAGGAAAATTTGGGTTAACATTAGCAGAAGAAAAAACAAAAATGATTAGGTTTAGTAGATTTGAAAAAGAAAAGAATGATACCTTTGATTTTCTAGGATTTACATTCAGATGGGAAAAGTCAAGAAAAGGAAAAGATATAATCACCCATAAGACTAGTAAAAAAGGATTCAAAAGGACCATACAAAAGTTCAAAGAATGGATAAGGAAAACTAGACATTGTCGTTTGATGAAAATGTTTAAAGAACTAAATACAAAACTACGAGGTTACAATAGGAAATAGCAAGAAAATAACCCAAGTATACAGGATAATAATAGGAACTCTATACAAGTGGTTAAATAGACGTAGTCAAAGAAAAAGTTTTATATGGGAAGCGTTTGGAAAAGTAATAAAAAAGTATAAACTCTTAAAACCCTATATAGCATCAAGATATCAACAAATGACAATAAAGATAAGTTGCTGAAATATGGAAGTAGATTTTACAACTGAGGAGCCCAGTGCGGGAAATCCGCACGCTGGGATCTGTGCGAGGGGCATCGGGTAACCGATGGCTCTATCGTGACTATGAAATTGCCAACTAGTAAATCACAAGAGAATAAAGGAGATTTTTTCTTATGAAAAGAGAATTTAGGAGTAAAACGTTAAAAATATTAATTCCGGTGATTATTTCTGTAATTGCAATAACAGTTTTATTTTTAATGTCAACTTTTTTATGGATAGGTATATCTAATTATAAATTGACAGAATTTTGCTTTGTGTTTCGGTTAATACTCCAAAATATGGGTGGATACAGTACATTATTAGCTGCAATCATTGCAACAATATTTTTTGGAAGCTACACGGCAACGAAAGCAGATGATAAAGATATGGAATTAAAAATTCAAAACATTGGTCACTATACTTTAGCCTTTCAGCGGGAGAATGATGAATACAAAGAAGATTTTAAGGGTGATAAGATAGTGTTAGAAATATACATTGATTCAGATTTTGATATCGATAGTGTAGATAAAATAAGTGAAGAGCTATATGTTCCATTTTTTATCAAATTTTTAACTTCAAAAAACTGCGCAACTAATTTAAAAAATATAATGGCTTTTAGTGATGAATATTTCACAAAAAACCAACAGAAAATAGTATCAAAATATTTTGACTACTGTGAAAAGGTAAAATACCCATCACCTTTATATTGTTCTGCAAAACCAACTAGTGAATTAGAAAACAACTCAAAAGCAGATATAAATAGGTATTTTAATTTAATGATAAAAATATGTAATGAAGAGATTAAAAATATATGGGTTTCTGCTATTACAGATGAAGGAGTCCTTTTGTTTATAAAAGTTAAATTAAAAGTTGATAAAAGGTTAAATAATCAAAAAACAAGTTATTATTGTCAACTTATTCAACAAACTAGTTATTTTAAACATAATAGATGCATAACTGCTTTATTTCGATAAAAATTTTTTTGTTTTTAACTTCCGTTGGCAACTTCACATAACTAATAGAAATATATTGACCATTATAAACAAAAAACCCCATCCAGGGGATGAGGAATAATGGTTGAGATATTTTGTTGTACGAAGCCGCGGCCCTAGTGGAAAGTATGTAAGCAACCATGTCATTATAACAAGCTTTTTTATGACTTTAAGTTGTTTTTGAGCTTAAATTTTAATACTAAACAGTGTTTTGAGCATAGCTTCCCCCTCCCCACTAAAGAGGCTTAAAAAAAAGAACATAAAATTAAAAAATTTCCTAATTAAGATTTACTTCGTGAACATAAGTGTAAAAATTACCGCAGTTTGGACAACATAACTTCTCCTTGCCGATAAGGTTAATAAGCAGTTCAAACTTATGAATAGAAGGAGTAACTGTTAAAACAACGCCACTTTGTTTAGCTATAAACTTACGACAAAGAGCTACTTTTTTAGCTCTAAAACGATTAGTCAAAAAGCCATAATGCCTAATCTTAACAAATCGATGAGGCAACACATGCATAAGAAAACGTCTCATAAACTCATCATAAGTCAAAGACATAAACTTCTTTTTACCACCATCCTTATTATCAAGATAGGAAAAAGTAACCTTAGAATTCTCCGTTGATACAATTCGATAATCAGAAATTGCAACACGATGGGTATAACGCCCAAGATACTTAATTACATGATTAGAACATTTCAAAACAGGTTTAGAAAAAACAATCCAATCCTTTAGATAAAGATCATCAATAAAAGATGCAAAATCATCATGACACTTAAGAAACTGTAAATCATAAGGAAACTTTAAATCTCCATTATTATAAAGTGCTTTAAAACCATCAAGAAACTTACCTTTAAAAACAGTAGATAAAACCTTTACATGAAGAAAAAACTTCTTTTTAAAAGACTTAAAAAAAGATTCATCTTTAGAAAGACCACCACCAGCTAAAACACAATGAAGATGAGGATGAAACATAAGGGTTTGGCTCCAAGTATGTAAAATTAAAGAAAATCCAGGAATAACTCCAAGGTCATTTTTAGAAAGGTCTAAAATTGTTTTAGAAACTGAATCATAAAGAAGATCATAAAGGACCTTTTGATTAAAATAAATAATAGACCTAAGAGTATCAGGTACAGTAAAAACAAGAAGAAAATAATGAGAAGGCAACAAAGATTCCTGTTGCTTATTCACCCATAACTCTTTCTTAAAAGAACCACAAGTAGGACAATGTCTATTAGAACAAGAATTAGAAACAACTTTAGAATGTCCACAATCACAAGAAAGCTTATGAGAACCCATATTAGGGGTACGACAAGAAACAATAGAATTAACCGCTTTAACCTGTTGAATAGAAGTAGAAAAATTAGACATATAATTCATAACATTATATGATAAAATAGACTTAATCTTACTCAAAATCTGACACCTCCCTATCAAGGGGACTGATAACAGAAAGCACCTTAGAAGGTGCAAGATGAAGATAAATAGAAGTAGTCTGAATACTAGTATGACCAAGAAGTTGCATAATGGTATAAATATCAGTACCAGCAATAAGTAAATGAGTAGCAAAAGAATGCCTAAGGGTATGAACCGTAACCGGTTTTAAAATACCAGCTTTTAAAGTAGAGGCTTTGAAAGTTTTCTGCACGGTCCTAGATGTTAAATGCATCGAAGAGTTAGCACCGCTGGGAAAAAGCCAATCGGTGGGACGATAAACTTTGAAATACTCTCGAAGCAATAAAAGGTTCTGATGAGAAAGGATAGCATAACGATCTTTATCACCCTTACCCGAATGAATGTGGAGTTGCATATTATTAGAATCCACATCAGAAACTTTGAGACGAACAGCTTCGCTAACTCTAAGACCTGCAGAATAAGTAGTCATTAAGATGGCCCTATGCTTAAGATTAGTAGTAGCAGAAATAATCTGATCTACTTCAGAGCGAGATAAAACAACAGGAAGCTTCTTAGAGCTCTTAATACGAGGCACATCATTAAGACTAAAAGGCTTTTTGAGAACAAGAGTAAAGAAAAGTTGGGTAGAAGAATAGGCACTATTGATATAAGAAGTAGACAATTTTCTAGAAATTAAAAAATAGAGAAAAGATTTTAAATCCTCAGGAACAAGAGAATCGATAGGTTTGTTTGTAAAATTAAGAAAACGTAAGAGGTACTTAGAATAAGATTCGATAGACCTAGGACTATAACCACGAAGCTCCATTTCTTTAATTAAAGATTGACGATAAATTTCATACATAAAAAAACTCCTTTCAAGTCAGTGAATAAGTAACAAGACCATGATACTTGAAAAAGAGTAAGAAATAAAACTTGCAAATATAAAGCTTCAAAAGCTACCGCGCTAGCGGTTTAGTACAACAGCGAATTCACGACATGGACAAGAAATCGGAAGGATGTCCACGTCGTGAATTCGTGGAACGTTAGGTGTCATATCAATATGAGCAGGGCTCTGTTGTTTTAATTATTTCCAGTTGCCAATTGCAGGCTATTGAAGTGAGGTGAAATAAGTAAGAAATAGAATTACATATTATAGCAATAATGGGAAGTTGATATACAACTCGAAAAAAGGGGATATTATATAAAATAAAATCAATTTAAAACAGTAAAAATATGTAAATATGCTTCGATCGGAATTAAGAATTAATTTCCTATGAACGAGGAAGGTTTTTCAATAAGTTTTTAAATAGTTCTTCGTAATCGTCAAATAACAGATTATATTAATGGAGGTTAGTATGAGTTTTAAAGATAAAGTTGATGAATTGCGTAATCAGGCGCAAACAACACAAGCTGCAAACAAAATTATTGATCAGCTCAAAAAACTAGAAAATAGTAATAATGAAGATACTTCCTATCGTTGGATTTGGGAGCTTATTCAGAATGCAAAAGATGTAGTTAACTCCACTGGAAAAGTTGATATTCTTGTTAATTTTGATGAATACAGAAGGGTTATAGAGTTTAAGCATAATGGAAAGCTATTCTTGACAAAAAATATTGTTTTTCTTATCGAACAAGTTTCTACAAAAGAGCGAAATGAACTTGATAGGAAAGAAAAGAAGATAACAGGAAAGTTTGGAACAGGGTTTCTAACAACTCATTTACTTTCAAAAAAAGTAAATGTAACTGGATATTTATGTGATGAAGATGAGCCTGTACACCAATTTAATATTGATATTGACCGTTCAAGTGATAATCAGACAGAAATCATCAAGTCAATCGAAGATAGCTGCGAGCAACTTAACAAAAATGCAGTAGAAGTTACGAAAGAGATAAATGAAAGTGATTTTAATACTTGTTTTACATATGAGTTAAACGTTCTTGGAATTAAAATAGCAAAGGCAGGTTTAAATAATCTTGTTGCGTCAATTGCATATGTTTTTGCTTTTGTCCCTGAGATAGAATCAATTACTATTCAAGCTAATACTATAGAAGGTAAGTATAATCAGGTTCTTTCTCGTGGTGACGATGTAGATGTTACATTGAAAAATGCGAAAATTATAACGGTGTGCGATACAAAAAGAAAGAATCCAAGGTATATTTTTACTCTAAAAGACGAAGTATTGACACATTTATCAATTGCGGTTGCATTGTTAGATGTTGGCGAAAAATCAGCTGTAAAACAAATGAATGATAATTTACCTAAACTATTTTGTGATTTTCCATTACTTGGCACAAGTGATTTTGCTTTTCCAGTAGTAATCAATAATCCGTATTTCGAACCTACAGAACCTCGTGACGGAATTGAATTGGAGAGCAAAGCCGAAGAAAAACAATATATTAAAGACAATAAAACGGCATTAGAAACTGCTGTCGAACTTTATAAAACTGGATTGAGTTTTTTTGTAGAAAACAATTATAAAGGTGTATATAACATTGTAAAAATAAATGATCAACCTCATAAAACTTGGCTAAATGCAGAATGGTTTGAGAATAAAATACTTGAACCTATAAAAGATGAAATAAAATATTTAAACCTAATTACTACAAGTGCTGACGATAAAAAACCATTGTTTAAGTTATGGGATGACCCTATTGTTTTGATTCCTAAAAATCAAGAGAATAAAGAGGAAATGTTTAATCTTTGGTCGTTATCAAATGCTTTGTTCCCTGAGTTTCTCCCGAAACAAGAAGAGTTAGAAGCTTGGTGTTATTCGCTCTGGGATGAATGTAAAAACTTGGATATAGACAACATAGTACAAGCCATTGTAGGTTCTGAAAATGTATCTTCTTTAGCAGATAAAATAAAGGGACAAGACGTAATTATCTGGTTGAATGAGTTTTATAAATTACTCTTAACAAGCGAAGAAGATGGCTGCAAAAAAGCAATAGAACACTCAGAGGTTTTTCTCAATCAAAATGGTGAGTTCTGCTGCTTAAATAGCATTTATTTTGACAAGGAAATTGATGATACATACAAGGAAGTTTCATTATTATTAGATATAGATGTTAAAGATAAATTACTTCATAAAAGGGTTTCAACAGAGATTTCAAAGCATATTGAAGTAACACAATATGGGTATTCCGAATTATTTTCAGAAATTTCACGGTGTTTACAAAATGAACATCAAAATTGTGAAGATTTCTTTCAAAGAATACTATGCATACAAACAAATGAAAAACAAAAACAAGATGATTTTTTGAAAATAGCTAAACTAGTTTACAAAAATACCAAATGGGAGATTATCAGTTCTATAAGGTATTCAAAACAACTTTTTGAACAGGCACTAAACAATTGGATTGCAAAGCTATGTTTTGACATACAACAAAGTAAAACGCTGAATGGTTTTGCTGAAGAATATTTTTCTGATAACGTAGATGATGCGGTTTGGTTTATAAATCAATTTGTTTTGTTTTTAGAAAAAAATGATTATAAATATTTGACAGACAAATATTCTATTCTTCCTAACCAAAATAGATTATTTAAAAGAAGCCCTGAGTTACAGCTCGATACGGGAGAGATTGACGAAGTGGTGAAAGATGCTTACTGCTTTACCGGAGTGGACATCAGAATAAAACTGCTTATGAGTAGTATATGTTTTCCATTGTCTGAAAACACAGCAACCAATCTTTATTCATTAGCAAATGAAATAACAAATTATATTGAAAATCATAAGAATAAGCTTGGTGAAGATAATGATCAAGAAAGATTGGTTTTTCAAAATTTCTTTTCATACTTAAAGAGCACAGATAATAAAACTATTAGAAATGCTTTCAAAACTCTTTATAGCAATTTATATTGGTTTTATAATGACGACATAATTTCTGACAATATGCAAAAGGCTGAGCAGTATGAGCAGTTGCTATCCAAACACGGAGTTTCAAATTTCCAAGAGTTAGAAGAGCTATTAAAGCAAGCTAAAAACAATGTACAATCAACAGATACAATTAATGTTTCAAAAGAACAACTTGCACAGCTTGGAATTAATACGGAAGATGATTTGTTGCAAGTTTTAAATATATTAGTTGGAGAAGGTGAATTAACCGATTCCCAATTAGGCGAACTGGCAAGTGGCATGTCTATAGAGGAAGTTTCCAAAAAATTCTTACATAGTTCAAAAAATAATAAATTGGCACGTGAATATTATGAGAAAATAATGAATCGTGCTATACAACAAGTTTTTTACTACCTGAAAGAAACTTGCAGGTATGAAATGTCAGATACATTGGAAGAGTGGAAAAAGACAAGCTATTCAAAAACTGTTTTTTGGGCTAAGAAAAATGGTGCTGATATTCGTATTGTTGTAAGACCAAGTGATGATGATAAAATCATTTTCTTTTATGAACAAGAAGTTGCTGCGATGGACGATACCAATTATGAGCTTTGGACTAACAATGATGATGGAAATACACGAATGATTACATTGGGTGACATTATTAAAACAACGGGAATCTCAGTCGTTCCATTAAAAAATCTTAATCCGAAATAGTAGAAAGTGAGGCGACTATCTTGACGGCAAACGAAATATTAAACTTAATAGCAAACAATAGCCGTGATAATATTTATTGCGTTTATCCTGTTACAACTGATGAAACTATTGGTAAATTAATCTCAGCCCTTTCAAATAGTAGTGGAGGGTTAGTTGCTTTTGGTGTGCAAGATGACGGAAAAAAGCTAAGAGTTAAAGGATATAAATTTAATATTAATTTTGATTCAATAAAAGCGAAACTTAGTGATAATGTTAATTTGACTTTTTTTGACTTGCCGCATGAAACGGAGACGCTTAAATGTATTAATGTTAAACAATGCGAAAATATGGTCGTCTATAGTAACGTACCTTACACACTTGACGGTAATAGAAATGTAACAGAACTCTATATAAAAAAAGTGTTTCTTTCTTATTCGCACAATGATACTTGCATTGCTGACTTAGTAGATGAAAAGCTGTACTTTTTTGGAAAAGGTAGATTGGCTATTACAAGGGATAAAAGAACGTTAGAATATAAAAGTGATATTGAAAAATTCATGCAGACAGTTTCATCTCACGATTTCATGGTATCTATTATATCAGATAGTTATTTAAAATCTCAAGGATGTATGTATGAAGTTTCAGAATTAATGCGGAATAGAGCGTTTAATGATAAGCTATTGACAATTATTTTATCTGAAGCAGATGAAAATTTTTATTCTAAAGACAAGAAACCAAAACAGGTAAAAGCAGATGTATATTCACTAAATCGCTTCGAGTATTTAAAATATTGGGAAACTGAAAAAGGTAAAGTGAATAAACTGAATTCAGAAATAAGTGATTTAGCTCTTAAACAAGGATTAGTTGACGAAATTAAGCGGATAAACACTATTTCGACAAATGTTTCAGAACTAATTGAAATTTTTAAGAAAAGTTTAGGAAAAGACTTTACTGAAATTAATCAAAATGAGTTTTCGGATTTATTATCTATATTACTTTCATAGAATGAAAATAGATTATTCTTAATATTTCGCTACCAAGCAGCTGAGAAGGTTACCAGTGGATATATGATACGACACCTAACAATGCACTCAAGTTCGCTTTGGCTGCCTAGGGTCATCCCTTTTTAGTAGTTGAAGCCAAAGCACATTTCTCAGCCCAAGATAAGAGCTATCTAGGGCTGAGAAACGTCTTGACTATCGGCCGCGCGGCCGTTAGGCGCAATCATTAGCTCGGCAAGGGAGGAATACTATGGAAGATATTTTTGGGATGTTGTCATCAACATTAGATTTAAGGGATACGTATCGGGTCGGTCAAAAGGTTTCCTCGGAGAATTTACTTGAGAATAAGAAGAAAGTGAATCAGATTATTTCGCGAGCAAAGATAAATGCTAAAAGTGATAGGTGTCTTTATTGTGGAGAGAAGGTCACGAGTTTCTGTAATTCACATACTATACCTGCTTTTATTCTAGAAAATATATCAGTTGAAGGGAACTTGTATAACTTTAATAAGATGATTGGCTCTCCTTTAATTAAAGATGAGGATGGTATCAATAGGTCAGGGATTTTTTATGTTATCTGCAGAGATTGTGATAGTAAGGTGTTTGCAGAATACGAAAATCCAGATAAGTACTCTACTGGTCCGAGCCATAAGATGCTAGCTCAGATAGCAATGAAAAATTTCTTGAAGAATATTTATAAAAGAAAGCTTGAACTTGAAATGTATAAGGTGATTAATGAACAAATGGGATTACCTTATGGTATGTTAGAACATCAAAGTAATATTATTAAATTGGACTTGAATGAATTTATGAATGAGTATATACGAGCTAAGAAGTCAGATGAGAAGAATAAGAGTGATGCGTATAATATGTTCTTTTGTGAACGCCTAGATTATGTTGTTCCTGTTGCCTTCCAAGGTCCGATTGCTATGTCAACTGACTTAGAGGGTGGAGTTATTAATAAGTTGTTTGATATGGATCCGAAATATAAGCTTCAGGAGCTACATTTATGTATTTTTCCATTTAAGGAAGAAAGTCTTGTATTTATGTTTATTGATAGTAGATGGAAGAGATATAGAAAATTTTATAAGCAGTTTAGAAAGCTTTCCTTGGAAGAACAGTTAAAGGTAGTTGTATATTTGCTTTTTGCGTATACAGAAGATTTCTTTATACATAAGGACTTAGATGATGAGATATTGAGTAATGAAGTATTACTTGAGATTAGCGGAAAATCGTCAATAGTTACTTCAATGATACCCTTTGTTGATGGAGATGAAGTTGTTCAACAATCTTATGATTTTAGTCAACTAAGCCTAGTTCCCAATATCCTTAGTAAAAGATATGAAGTAGGTCGCTAATGACTGCGCCTAACAACGCACTTAAGTTCGCTTTGCCTGTTTTGGGTCAGCTCTTCGAATAAGCAAGGCACATTTCTCAGCCTAAGATAAGAGCTATCTAAGGCTGAGAAACGTCTTGAGTTCGGAGACGTTAGGTGAAAGACAATTCGATTAAGGAGGAAAATTATGAGTGTTGAATCGGGTATGGTATATCAATTTGTAGAGAATAAGTATGATGAGTTAAAAGATAAAGATGGTAAGTATTATCCATCATTGCACGATAAATTAGTCTTTGAATTGGCAGCAGAAGAGTTTTCTATAACTCCGTTAGAAGCAGAAAAGAAATACTCAGAATATAGTAAAGTTGAAGCTCAGTTAGTTGTCAAAAAATTAAATAGACTTCCGAAAGCTCTAAAGAAAAAACGTGAAATGGAAATGCTGACTAATATTGTTAAGAATAATGGTGATTTGCCTTATGCAGACTTAGAGGGACCAGCCACAGAACCAATAAAGTCAGGTCTTATAACATTAAGAGATGAATATAAAACTATAGTTGAGAGTGCTGGTAGTTACGGATGGGCTATCCCAATGAGTATTAATTTAAGTAGGTTAGAGCCCTTGAGAGATAAAGAAAATAAAGTAGGGGAATTTGATGCATTTTTTATTGATTATTATTATAATAAGAATTTCGAATTACTAGTGAAGCATGTAAACAAGAGCAAAATAAATGACGTGCAAAAGGGATTATTTAATGATTGTGTTGATGCTTACAATTCTGAAAAATACTTGTTGTGCATAAATGGGTTAATGCCAATTTTAGAAGGTATTTTATCTCAATTTGGGAATGATCCAATAGATGTACGGATGATGAAAATTTGTAGATTTAATATGGATAAAACTGAAAGTGACAAAAAATTGATAAATCATTTGGTTTGGGCATCATGTTATAGCTTTATTAGTAATTTGTATAAGAAATCTGATTTTACTAGTGCTGAACCGACTATACTGAATAGGCATTGGATATTACATGGAAGAACAAATACAGAATGGGGAGCAGAAGATTGTATTAGATTGTTTAATGCTATTTATACTGTTAGTTCTTTGTTAAGATATATATAAAATCGAATTGTCTATCACCTAACCGACAGTTACCAAAATGGCTGAGAACCGCCACTTCAGTAACTGCCGTAACGCACCACATCGACTATCAAGCGAGTTTGCAACGCAAGTAATCCGCCAGCAAGCTGACAGATTACTTGCGTCGCAAACCCGCGCGGCCGATATGCGAAAGTATCAGTTAATTACTGATTGATAAATTAAAGTAATGATAGAAGTAATTCTTTGGAGGGAAATTATGAGTTGTGAAATACCACTAATAGTACCATTAGCAGCAAATTATTACGGTAATGCAATGAACAAGGAGAATCTTACATATTATTGAAGCCTTGATGTTAGACTATGCTTGGAGAAAATTGCAGATACAATGATACATGAATTTGTGTCAGAAGAAAGTAAACAAAAATGGCGAAAGCTATCGTACATGAAAAGCTGATGTCATCTAAAGAATTCCTTGATAGCTGTATAGTTGAAAAGCCAATTGCTGCAAAGAAGACTGGAAATTTAGGAGCCCATGAAGGTGAAGAAGCGAATGTTACAGATATTAATATTCAATTATCACTTGAAGCCGTCTCAAATTTCTCGATTGAAATGTTTGTATCATATTTTAAAATGAATGGTTTTCATAATAGTGGTGTTAGTGCATGGATTCCAACAGTATTTAGCACTTTACCACCAAAATATAGAATTCAAATACTAGAGAAGTACTTTGATTATGATAATTCAATTCTAATTATTGATAAATTAGCAATGGCGTATTTAAAAGATGGACTTGAAGAAGAGTGTTTCAAATTTATTGACAGATGCTATAAAGAAAGTTTGATTACAGAATATCCATTGGAAATTATGTACTTAAATATAAAGGTAAGTATATTACAATAATTCATAGTAAATTCAATAAAAATTTCCTTGGTGTGGTTTGTGATTGAACCTCAATATGGCAATACAATTATATGAAAATTTGTGACTTGAGAACAGCAAAATTGGCCGCATTTGATATTTATAATAACTGGCTAATACACCAAGCGTGTTTCAGCAAGGAGTTATTGAATATAAATAGACATAAAGATGATAAAATGGCAGGGAGTTTAGAGAGAGAAAATGAATAATAGATTGATAGGGATAACAAAATATTTTAGAAATGCAGTTGCAGCTCAGACCAATATGGGGATTGATTTTAAAGTTGATAACTTTTTTATCATTGATCCTAAAGAATTGGGGCAGGGTAAGCTTAACCCTATAGCTTGTAAAGGCATTTTTACAGAGGCGAAGAAGAATACATTTGATGACGAGGCTAAATCAAGGAAAAAATCTCTTGTAAATGTCATCATTTGTGCTAAAACGATAAAAACAATATATGAGGCAAATGAAAAGGTACAGGATGAAATTGAGGAACTAACTGGAGTATACTATATTCCGGCAATTCTCAATTCAGAAGGTTTGCTTATATTTGATGAGGGTGACAAAAAACTCCCATGGTTTCCAAGGGAGTATCTAACGCCTATGCTTGAACCAAAATTGGCAATAGGAGAAGCAGAAACGGTTGATAATTTTATAAGTAATCACGTTGACAGTGTAGAAAAAATTAAATATTGGTCAGATTATGTTACCTTTTTTACGGAACTATATGAGTCTGTTACAGAGTCTGAATTTAATCAAAACATAATCCGGAATCTAGATGATAAAGAACCGTTTTTTGAACTGGAGAAACATGTATATGTTTTCTTAGATAAAACTGTTTATTCAACTTTTCATATTATGAATTTATATAATCATCTGCAGGATGATAATCAGCCCAAAGAGCTTTATGACAATTTCATATCTACGCATATGGCAGAAGTAAGTCCGCTTATAGAAAACGATTTGTCGAAAATGCAGGTACATAGCGGTCAGATGAACGGAGAGTATCCTCTGTCTCCATCTCAAAGGGAGGCGGTCAATCACTTTAACGCTATGAATAGTGGAGAAATTCTGGCGGTAAATGGTCCTCCTGGTACGGGGAAAACCACCTTGTTGCAAACCATAGTTGCAGACATGTATGTTAAAAGGGCTATGAAAAAGGAAAAGGCACCGCTTATTGTTGCATCTTCAACGAATAATCAGGCGGTAACAAACATCATTGCCTCTTTCGGAAATATCAAAAAGATGGGCATCTCCAATTTGGAAGAGAGATGGATTGAAGGAGTGAATAGTTTCGCTTCCTATTTTCCGTCTTTCTCAAAGGTAAAAGATGCAAAAAGAAAAGGGTATCAGTACACTAATCAAAAAGGGGAATTTTTTGTCTCTGATGTTGAAGATAAAGCCAATATCGTAAAATCTAAGGCTAAGCTGATACAATCCTGCAACGAATATTTTGGAAGTGAGTACAAAAATATAACTTCCTGTCAGGAGAAATTGCATCAAGAGCTGTTAGTCATTGAAAAGAGTAAGACAGCATTGCTTTCACTTGCTCAGGAAGCTTCTCAATCTGATTTGAATGGTGAAACTATTGATAAATGCCTTGAGAAATTATTCATGGGAATCGAAGAAAAGCAAACAGCAATCTCCAATATCCACCAAAGAATCATTGACTGGGAGAGTTGTTATAAAAAAATACCTTTCTATGTCAAATGGCTAAAGTTTCTAAAAAGCTTTGCAAGGAAAATACAAACGGAATTCAGACTGTTTATAAACGATGAAGAGCAGAACTTTCTGAATGAACATATGAACTTTTACGAAATCAAAGAAAAATACAGCCAGTTGTATGCCGAGTGCAATAAAGCAATTTCCGACCTTAAAGAGAAAAAATCTGTGATTGAGAAAATAAAAAAACGATATGACAGCGAGCTGGAGCGATTACAGCAGCATAATATTAATTTGCATGGAGAAAATGATGAAAAGTATAGGCTTGACCTTGAATATATAAACGACTTGATGGATAAAAAGCATAGGTATGTGGAGTTCTGGCTGGCGGTTCATTATTATGAATGCAGGTGGTTGAGTGGAGAGGATGAACTATCGGAAAAACAAAAGAGCACTAACTATACAAACGTTTTGGAAAAGTTTTATAATAGGCTCAGCATGATAACACCTTGTCTGGTTATGACATTCTACATGTTACCTAGACAGTTCTTGGCATTCGGAGAACAGAAAAATTTTTTTATGTATAATTACATAGATTTACTCATTATAGATGAGGCTGGACAGGTATCTCCGGAGATTGCTGCAGGCTCATTTTCCCTTGCTAAAAAATCTGTAGTCGTCGGTGATATTTATCAGATAGAGCCGGTATGGAGTGTGAACAGAGCACTGGACAAAGCATTGGCAGTGTCAAATGGGGCAATACAATCCTTAGATGAATTTGAATTACTGGTACAGACCGGATTAAACAGTTCTTACTCCAGCGTGATGAAAGTTGCTGCAAAGTGCTGTAAATATGAAAAATTCGATGAAAAAGGCTTGTTCCTTAGTGAACATCGACGTTGCTATGATGAAATTATTGATTACTGCAACAGGCTGGTTTATAAGGAAAATCTCCAGCCGATGCGAGGAAAGGGCATGGAAGACGAGAAGCTTGCTATAAAGCACTGGCCGCAAATGGGCTTCAAACAAATTGATACGGAGTATTCTAACAGGAATGGCAGCAGTAGATTAAACCGCTTAGAAGCGGAACAGATCGTTGAATGGATAAAAAATAATTTCAAACTTATTGCAAATGCTTATCCTAAAGAGGCAAAAGAAAATTTAATTGGAATTATCACACCGTTTAAAGCGCAGGTGGAGTGTATAAAATCAGAGCTAAAAAAGCAGATGCCGACCAATCATTCTAAGATAAGCGTTGGTACGGTACATACTTTTCAAGGGGCAGAAAGAAACATTATTATACTGTCTACAGTGTATGGAAAGCAGGACGGATGTTTTTTCATCGATGCAAACAAGAGCTTAATGAATGTTGCGGTATCTCGTGCAAAGGATAAATTTTTCGTTTTTGGAGACATCAATTGTTTGAAAGATACGCAGAGCAGTGCAAGCGGGTTGCTTAAAAAATGTATTTCAAATATAGAAATGGAGATGCATTATAATGAACTGTAATGGTATATTATAGTTGTAACACCTAGTACGAATAATATATAATAAAAGCGAACGATCAAGGAGTACAGTTTACCTCCTGGGCCTTTACGGAGTATTGTGTAAATCAAGGAATTATCCAAAGCATGAGCAAATCAGGATGTCCATATGACCATGCTCCAATGGAAATCTTTTATAAATCTTTTAAAACGGAATTAATATATTTAAATAAATTTGAAAATGAAGAGCAATTGGATGTAGCCCTAAATAGATATGTTTATGTGTGGTATAACCATATCAGACCACATACATTCAATGGTGGGTTAACTCCTTTTAAAGCAGTAAATATAAGTTAAAATACTCGAATTAAGTGTTACAAAAAAGCTCGACCATTACAATTCATAAAGGAGAACGAAAGTGGAAAAATTTTTAGCTATTATAGGTGCATTAATGCCTATATTAACCATAGTTGTAACTAGATTAATAAAAGAAAAATTTGGTGATAAAATGTATTCAAACTATAGTCCATATAATAATTATAAAGGTAATCCATTACTAAATACACTTAATTAGTTATCCAATAGTCTTTTAGTATTTACTTTAGGAATTGCTTTGAATTTTGGGATTATTAATTTTATACTATTTATTATAAAAGATAAATCCTTATTCTTTATTTTTACTTTATTTGTTGTAGAGTTATTAATTGTAGGAGTTTTTTTGTTTTTAATGAAAAAGAACATGATATTCAACCGAACAGTATTAAGGTCTTTAAGAAAGTTAGAAGACTATTATTAATCATATATTTTCCACTATCTTGTCTATTTGCTATTGGATTAATATACGCTACTGGCTTTATTAAAGGCACTGAAATTATTATGAATCAGAATATTCCCATGAGTTTATATTGGATTATTTCAAGCGTTATAGTACTTTTTATTGGAATGACTTATTTCAAAAATTTGTACATAAAGTATTTACCTGATTTTAAATTTAGAGTTTTTTTAAAAGATGGTACAAACATTCAATGTGAAGAATTAACAAAGCGAAAAGGGAAAATTGTTTTAGAAATAAATATGATTATAGCAGAAACTAAATGTATAAAGAAAAAGTTTATAGAAAAACCACTTGATGAAGTTGATTGGATTGAAGCAGAAGTAATTCTTAATAAAATATAAAGGAACACAAAGAATGTTAGTTAAAAAGATAGTTTCTATCTGATCCTTCATTTCCTGTAGGATATAAGTATGACAGTCAAGAAACAGTGATGTTTTATGTGGAGTATTTGGGCAATAGAGAAGATTTAAAGCCACAGGATGAAGAAATTGATAAAGTTGAGTTTTATAACAAAGAAGACTTAATGAGGGTTATATCTCAAGAAGAAACATATGAATTTTTAAAACAAATATATAATGAAATATAGTGGTTAAAGAATTGGAGGGGTTAGAATGTTAATTATATCATTAATTATGACTGCAATAATATGTTTATCTATGATTGGATTTGGACTTTTAATGGTAAAAAAACCACCTAAGGAAATTAATGCTTTATTTGGTTATCGTACAGCTATGCATCAAAAAACAAGGATACTTGGGATTTTGCACACAGGTACTCAGGTAAAATATGGATTAGAAGTGGGATTATCACTGGAACCATAACAATTATATTGGTATTTACTTTACAGGGATTAAGTAATTACAATCAACTTATGGTTGCGTTATGTTATATTCAAATTATAATATTACTACTAGTGATCCCTTTTACAGAGTAAGCTTTAAGAAAAACATTTGATAAAAATGATATTAGAAAATAAAATGCAAGAACAAAACAATGATCTCTATGTGTTTAGAGTACAAATTGATGATATCAAGGGGGCCTTTAATGAGTTGGTTGAAAAAACATAAGGTGAGGTTTGTTCTTTCTATACTGATCCTATTTTTGGTTCTACTTATTACATATTTTTACCCTAGTTACTATATGAATGATGTAGAGCAAATATATGTTTCTCATAGTAGTTATGGTGTTAGAACAAGTGAATACAAGATAGATTTTACAGAAAAAAAGTTTTATCAATTCAATCATGGTGGTTCATATAAACCAAGGGATAAGACACTTGATAATGAAGGGTATCAAATGATTACTGATATATCAATAAATCACATAACTATATTTAATAAAAAAGCTCAAAGATATCGGTTTTTAAGATGGAAAGAAAGATACATAAATCATAACGTAGAAGGTGGACATCATTGGAGTATTTATATTTTTTTTAAAGATGGGGAAGTCAAAAAAATCTATGGAGTTCATAAGTATCCTCTCACTTGGAATAAAATGCTAATGGCTTTTGAAGAATTAACGGGTAGCAATATATTATATAAAAAGATAAGATGGTAAAAGAAAATAAATATATTCCTAGATGACACGTTGGGACGTTTCTTTTGTGTCAATGACTAGATTGAGTTTCTAACACTTTATTAGATATCATCATAAAAAGGTATAACCTAAATCGTTAAGCAATGTGTTGATAAAGGCATAATAAAAAAACAAGTATAATTATAGATGCCACCAAATAGAATCAAATACATTTAAAATACACCTAAAAACTAAGTAAGATAGGAAACTGATTAAGTTAATTTAGTAATTAATCAATTCTTTTTAATTTTCGAAAAAAAATAAGTTAATGTAAATTGTGACTATGGTATAATGCTATTAATATTATTTCAAGTATTTATAAAATTTATTTCCTGTAACACTTAATCATAAACTATATTTTTTAAAACTATACTTAAAATGACAGCAATTAGTCATATAAGGGAGATGCTATGAAGATAAGAAAAGCAGTTGGCGCTGTTGTATTTCAAAACAATGAATATTTATTAATTCACAAAGTTAAGAACTCTGATTGTAATGAAGATATTAGTGGGCACTGGGACTTTCCAAAAGGTGGGGTGATAGATCAGGATAGCGATTTAGAATCATCAGTTTTAAGAGAATTAAAAGAGGAAACAGGTTCTACTAATTATAGAATAGTTTATAAATTTGATCCAAAGATTTGTTTTTCATTTCCTGCTGGATATAAGTATGACAGCCAAGAAACAGTGATGTTTTATGTGGAGTATTTGGGCAATAGAGAAGATTTAACGCCACAAGATGAAGAAATTGATAAAGTTGAATTTTACAGCAAAGAATATTTATTAAGGCTTATATCTCAACAAGAAACATATGCTTTTTTAAAACAAGTATATAATGAAATATAGTGGTTAAAGAATTGGATGGGTTAGAATGTTAATTATATCATTAATTATGACTGCAATAATATGCTTATCTATGATTGGATTTGGTTTTTTAATGGTAAAAAAACCACCTAAAGAAATTAATGCTTTATTTGGTTATCGTACAGCTATGTCATCAAAAAACAAGGATACTTGGGTTTTTGCACACAGGTACTCAGGTAAAATATGGATAAGAAGTGGCATTATTACTGGAATTATATCCGTTATATTGGCATTTGCTTTACAGGGACTAAGCAATTACAATCTACTTTTGGTTGTTATATGTTATATTCAAATTATAGTCTTACTACTAGTGATTCCTTTTACAGCGGCAGCTTTAAGAAAAACATTTGATAAAAATGGTAATAGAAAATAAGCAGGGGGTATTATGACAAGATTATATATAACAAGGCATGGTCAAACACAGTGGAATCTAGAGGGTAGATTACAAGGAAGGAAAGATTCACCTCTAACCAAGTTGGGCGAAGATCAAGCAAAATGGTTGGGTGAAAAATTAAAAGAATTTGAAATAGATATTATTATATCAAGTCCAAGTGGAAGAGCACTAAAAACAGCAGAGATCCTTCGCGGGGATAGGGATATAGAAATAATTCAAAATTCTAATCTAATGGAAATGGATTTTGGTGATTGGGAAGGACAGTTACATTCAGAAATTGAAAAACAATCACCTGTTGAGAAAGAAAACTATTCAAAATTTCCTCATCTATATGCATATATTAGTGGTGAAACGTTTTACCAAGTTTTAGATAGAGTAGGAAATGAAATTGAAAAAATCATAAGTAAGCACGAAGGGAAATCCATATTAGTAGTAACACATGCAGTCGTATTAAAAGCAATTTTTACATATTTAGAGAATAAAGAAGTTAAAGATTTGTGGAGTGGCGCATTTATGCACCCTACTTGCTTAAATATTATTGATATAAAAAATGGGAGCAGAGAAATAGTACTTCAAGGGGATATATCTCATTATCAAGAGTAATTTTATCTTGAGAGAATATATAACTAGATTTAATTTAGTAAATACGTAGACATTATAAATATTACATGACATATTAGTATTGAATAAGAAAAACTATAACAGCCTAAGCTACAAACTTGCTTACAAGTATCTGTAGATTAGGCTGTTGTGACTACTGCATTTATTATTCTATTAAGGAATTAATACTCTTTTATAGCAACTGGAAATTCAATAACCATCTCAGCAATGTAAACATTTTCTTTTGAGATTGGAGGTACATATCCAATCCTACTTCTATAATGAACAAATGAATTCAGACGTCCTCCGTCTTTGTGTTCTCTAAATAGGTTGTAACGAATAATGGCGCTTTGTCTTATGCCACGCCAAGGTACTAAAAATATAGTTGTTTCTGTACTATTTTTATCAAAATCCTTTATATAGGCAATTACTTTGTCATCTTCAGTATAGTGGTCTAGAAAATTCTCTTCTTCAATCCATTTAAAAATTTCACTTATAATAGCTTCTTTTTCTGGAAAATCATCAACTTCTGGCATTTGAGGTTCATCGATAAAAATAGTCCCCCTATAATAAACCTTTCGCCCCCATCTCTTTTGGTTGTCTAAACCAAAGAGAAATGCAAAATCAGCCTCACCTTCTAAATCTTCTAAAGAATCCAAAGTCAAGAAATTATAATTATAATAATCCTCGTAATACTGAAAATAAGTTGGAAGATCCCACCAATATTTCTTAGTACTATCATTTGTTTCTTCAATATGTAAGCTCATACCTGTATAAGCTGTATGTAAATCAGTAAAGTTAGGGCTTAATATAACACTAAAATGGTGAGAAACGCCATCAAAGTCTGGATATTCATCTGTCATAGTGTCCATAGAGCCAGTAACTATGTAATCAACCTCATGGCCGATAAAATGATGGATATAAGAATCATCAGGATCTGTATAAAACAGGGTATTGTTAAATTGTTTTCTTAGTTGTTCTTCAATAATATCTTTATCAATAGGAAGATCATCTTTATACCCAAGTGTTTTTTCAATTACATCCAAAAGGCTATCATCATTATCATCAGTAGCGTCCCCATTATTACACGCGGATAAGCTCATTAAAAGAAGTAATATAAAGAAAATATATATTGCTTTTGCATGTTTTTTCATTTGCACCATCCTTATTATTAAATTGCTATATTCATTTTAACCCTATACTATATAAACAAATGGAAGGGGTGGTTTCTTACACTTTTTTAAAATAACATTTATGAGACCATTAATTTGTAATTGGCAATAAAGCGAACATTACAATTATAAGCTTCTGGATTAGAACGATGCATTTTAGTCTATATAAATAGTGTGAAATTTAATTTTAAGGGAAGCCACTTTGGTTTCCCTTAAAATCTTTATATAAGTAGAAATTGGTTGATTTAAAAAACTTAAAATTGGTGGTTGATAGTTACAAATATTAACCATATAATAAAATCGGATGCATCCAAAGGAGTGGTTTGGTTTATGAGAATTGTAATTAATAGAGATGATACTAAAGCAGTTTACCTACAGATATTTGAACAAATACGTCAACAGATTTTATCAGGTGAACTTATTCCTGGTTTTACATTGCCACCTGAGAGAAAACTTGCTGAAAGTTTAGGTGTTAATAGGACCACAGTGTTAAATGCTTATCGGGAATTAAAAGCAGAAGGGTTAATTGATTCTAGGGTTGGTAAGGGAACGATTGTTCTTTCTTATCCAGATTCTGAGTTAAGTAACGCTACTCATTATGAAGAACCTGTATGGGATCATACATTTAGCCAATACTCAGGACAATTTGATCCATTTATGTTAAAAGAACTTTTAGCAATAGCCAATAGAAAAGATGTTATCTCATTTGCAACAGGAATTGCTTCTCCTGAATCAGGTCCTTTACAAATATTTAAAGGTATTGAAGAAGAAATATTAAATAGCAATGACTATAAGGCCTTACTTCATTCTCCTACAGAAGGGTTTCATTCTATTAGGGAATCGGTCTGTCAATTGATGCATAAAAGAGGCGTGTACTGTGGTATTGAAGAAGTAATGCTTTTTTCAGGATCTCAACAATGTATTGATATAATGGCTAGAATTCTATTAGATCCAGGGGATATTGTGGTCGTGGAAGAACCTTCTTTCTTCCCAGCCGTTCAAGCATTTAAAAGTCTTGGTGCTAGAGTAATGGGTGTCCCTATGGATGATAAAGGTATGAGGCTGGATATACTAGAGCAATTGCTTCAAAGGTATAGACCAAAGTTTATTTATACCATGCCTAACTTTCAAAATCCAACAGGGTTGGAGATGGTTCTTGAGAGAAGAAAAGGACTTTATGAACTTGCTCGTAAGTATAAAGTTTTTATAATGGAAGACGATGCTTACGGGGATCTTTCTTATGATGGTATGCCTCTTCCTTTAATTAAATCTATGGACAATGAAGGGTATGTTATTTACATTAGTACATTTTCGAAAAGTGTCTATCCAGGATTAAGATTGGGATGGATGGTGGCCCATAAGAAGATTGTTCAAAAATGTACAGCCCTAAAGCAAGTAATGGATATACACTCAAACAGTCTTTCGCAATGGATCATAGAAAGATTTATTAGGAGTGGTGACTTTGATAAACATATGAAAAAATCATGTAATGACTATAGAATTAAAAGAGATGCTATGTATGAAGCTTTGCTTAATTACGCACCTCATGATTTAAAATGGCATAAACCAAAGGGCGGCTATTACTTTTGGTGTAAACTTCCCAATGGGATATTGGCTTCTAAGCTGGTGTTAAAAGCAGCAGAATATAAGGTGGCTTTTGTACCTGGTTCTACCTTCTTTACATCGGGGGAAGGAGAAGAATATATACGTCTTAATTTTACCTTTGCTTCTGTTCCTGAGATTGATGAGGGTATTAAAAGGTTGTGTAAAGCCATTAGGGATTTAAAAGAATCAAGTGATGATGAAGAAGCTTTTAATAATATAGAAATGAACCCAATTGTTTAAATTTATGGGAGGTATGGGTATGGAGTATAAATTAGCGGATAGAATGAGTTATTTGAAAGCCTCTGAAATTAGGGAAATTCTTAAGGTAACTGAAAGACCTGAAGTAATTTCATTTGCAGGAGGGTTACCGGCACCAGAGCTTTTTCCAATAGAAGCAATACAAGAAGCCAGCAATAGAGTATTTGAAGAAGAAGGCTATAAAGCCCTTCAATATACGACGACAGAAGGCTATAGACCTTTAAGAGAGTGGATTTCTAATAGAATGAATAAACGATGGCAAACAGCCTTTGAGCCTGATAACATTGTCTTAACCCATGGCTCTCAACAAGCTTTGGACCTTTCTGGAAAAGTGTTTTTAGATCAAGGAGATATTGTTTTATGTGAAAGTCCAACTTATTTAGCTGCCATTAGTGCCTTTAAAGCTTATGGTTGTGAGTTCATCGAAGTACCAACAGATAATGAGGGAATGATCACTTCCCAAGTTGAAAGTATTTTAGAGACACAAGGAAATAGGGTTAAATTAATCTATGTCATACCAGATTTTCAAAATCCTACAGGAAGAACATGGTCATTGAGGAGAAGGGAACAACTGGTTAAGTTAGCTACAAAGTATGAGATTGTAATCATTGAAGATAACCCTTATGGAGAACTTAGATTTGAAGGTGAAATGTTACCATCTTTACAATCTTTTGATGATGTAGGATGTGTTGTTTCATTAGGCTCATTTTCAAAAGTATTTTGTCCTGGTTATAGAATTGGATGGGTTATGGCCCATGAGAAACTAATTGAAAAATATGTTTTAGTAAAGCAAGGGGCAGACTTACAATGTAATACAATGGCTCAGATGGTAATTAGTAAATACCTTGAGTTGTATAATATAGATGAACACATAGATAAAATACGCGATGTCTATAGACAAAGAAGAGATGCCGCTATTGAAGTAATGGAAAAGGAATTCCCAAAAGAGGTAAAATTCACAAGACCTGAAGGTGGACTATTTGCTTGGGTAGAATTGCCTACACATATAAATGCAAGAGTTGTTTTAGAAAAATGTCTTGAAAAGAATGTAGCTTTTGTACCAGGCGGTTCGTTTTTCCCAAATGGTGGCAATGAAAATACATTAAGGCTTAATTTTTCTAATATGCCTGTAGATAGAATTAAAGAAGGTCTTAAGTGTTTGGCAAGAGTATTAAATCAATTAAATATAACTTGATTCTGAGTCGCAGAGCTGTTCTATGACTGATGAAACTAAAATGACCTTATAGAAGATAAAACTATAGGTCATTTTTTGTTATCAGTTTTATAATATAATTTGTTAAGTATTAATGTATATGGTATAATATTTCTTAATTATCTATATAGTTTTATTAATTTATACAATAATAACTAATAAAAAATAGGAGAGTGTTTATAATTGTTAAAAATACGTAAAAGGATTCTAATCCTATTATGCATCATTATTGCATTAAGTGTAGGGTGTAGCAGTAAAAGCAAAAGCAGTGACTATATCGGTTACATTTCAGCAAATACAGATTCAATTTATGAACAAACATTTAAAGAACTGCATCTTGGTAATTTATTTAATTTTGACTTAAAATTACTTCGTGCTAATGAAAGCTGGGTGACTCTTTGGGTTGAACTTTATAGCGATGGGGTATTAGTTGATCCTAATCCAATTATTAGTCATTCATATGGCAGAAGTCCTTTAGAAGTAGAAGAAAGCTCAACTGGATTCGGTATCATTAATCCCAATAGAAGTGACAAACAATTCTTTATGTATTCAAAATATAGCACATCAAGTACAACAATAGGACCTCAAAGCATTAATAATGATTTCTTTCAAGACCAAGGCATTAGAACTTGGGGATATGCTCTTGGCGATGAAACCATTGGTTTAAAATCAGGAGAAGAAGTTATATTAGCTGTATACCAACAAGGGGGAGGCAATTCAGTAAGAACATATAACTATCAAGATCCAGAGGCTATAACTGAAATAATTAATATAGATAATACAGTACTATTGCTTAAAATAAAAGTGGAAGAAGATAAAGAAGATTAAGGGGTAGAATATTTTATTTCTTTTTCCCTACAAGAATATTCAACGAAAACAAAATATATGGTTTACTATGGCTAAACAAGGATCAAGTATTGTAATTGAATTACAAGTACAAATAAAGTTGAGAGGTGTATTATGTTTAATAAAAAAGTAAAAAAAATATTCCTAATAGCTTTGATCATACTAATTACAATTTTTTCAGGGTACTTACTACGGGTTGATAGATTTGGTTTCTCACAAATCTCTTGGGAAGACTGTTTACAAATAAATGGCACTAAGTATTATGGGGGCGCAGATAAAACTTTGGTTGATAGTGCTGATATAGAAAATGAAATTGGAGAAGTAAAATTTAATGTTTCTAAAAAAGTTAATAACCCTCGTTATAGATTTAGAAATGGCGATGCAACATTTATAGAGAAAGGTACTGAAATATATAGTATAAAAAACAAAAATGCCTCAGTAGCAGTAAAAATCGAGGGTGTTTATTATATGTATATTGAAAAAACATTAGAAGGCATGAAAGATGCGTTAATGTAAATTATTAGTTATATAGTAGAAAGGAGCAGTTCTATGAATAAGAAGGCACAAGTTTTATTAATAATAGGAGGAATTAGTTTTATATTCGTAGGCATTATGAGTTTGTTTGAAAAGAAATACTTTTTGGGGATTGTTTTTATCATTGTAGGAATATTGAATACCATATCAAGTATTTTAGCTTATAAAAAGAAACCAATTGATATAGAACTTGATGATTTAACCAAAGAGAGTATGGATAAAGAATTAAAGTTACTAATTGCAGAAGGAAAATATTATAAAGCAATTAAAAGATGTAGAGTCATAACAGGTTTTGGGCTAAAAGAAGCTAAAGAATATGTAGATCTATTAAATTAAGAGAACACAGGGAGCTAACACAGGAGAACACAGAAGAACGTCCCTTCGTGTGCTGTGTTAAAAAAAGGGGAATGTAGATGAACAAAGAAATTGTACTTGAAGCAATTAAGCTTCGAAAGACTTATTCTAATGGGGAGTTAAAGGTAGAAGCCTTAAAAAACATTGATTTAACAATCTATAAAGGTGAAATGCTTGCCATTATGGGAGCAAGTGGTTCAGGCAAAAGCACACTATTAAATCTTATTGGTGCACTAGATGCCCCAAGTGACGGAACTATAAAGATTAAGAATAGGATCATTAGTAATTATCATAAGGAACCTTATGCAACACAGTATAGAAGCGAGTATATAGGGTTTATTTTTCAAGATTATAACTTATTAAAAGATTTAACAGTTGAAGAGAATTTGGCCCTACCACTTATTTTAATGAACAAAGATTCTAAAACCATAAAGGAAGAAGTAGGTAAATACATTGATCTAGTCGGTCTAGGAGGAAAAGAAAAAGTAAGACCTTATAAATTATCAGGAGGACAACAACAACGTGTTGCTATCGCAAGGGCTTTAATTACTAACCCACCCTTATTATTAGCAGATGAGCCAACAGGTAATTTAGATTATCAAACATCAGAAGAAATACTGAACATAATCAAAGATTTACAGGAAGCATTAGATCAAAGTATTGTCATTGTCACTCACGACCCTCAAGTTGCCACCTTTGCAGATAGAGTGTTATTTATACATAACGGTAAAATCGTAAATGAATATGTAAAGAAAGCTAAGGCAGGAGATATAGATAAAATTCTTCATATGCTTAAGAATTCCATGAGGTGTTAAGTATGTACTCTTTAAGTAGAATCGCTTTTAAGATATATAAAGGGAATAAGGGGATGGTTATTACTGCTATAGTAACCATTACCATATCCGTAATGTTGATTATTAATATGCTATCCTTAACAAAGAATGCTACTAGAATTATGACAGACGAACTGTTCCAACAATATGGCAATATGAATTTATCAGTAAGTATGGCAGATCACAGAGGTATTGACAATCAATTGTTTCAACAAATAAAAAGACAGCCAAATATTAATGAAGTGGCAAGAGTAGTAGTTGGAAATTTAGAAATTGCTAATGGCTATCAAATATATGCACTTGGATTAGATAATACGGAGTTATCTAAAAGTAGATACAAGTATACAAAGGATATTGGTAGTGATCAGGTTATTATTAATAAGGGATTGGCAGATTTTTTAGATGTTTCTATCAGTGATATAGTTTTAATAAACAATACCAGATTTCAAGTCGTTGAGATTCTTAATAATATAAATGAGTCCAGTTCGATACCGGACTTTGCTATGATACATATTGACACTTATTTAACTTTTATTATGGAAGAAATGGTTGCAACCTATCTTATGATTGACATATTTGATGAAGTAGAGAGTGTTGCTTTAGCAGATAGAATAACAAGTTTTAATGATAATGTTGAAGTAGATATTTTTATTCATAATGAAGAAATCACGAGAAATTTAGATATGATCAATGCATACGTCATTATATTGTCATTTATAGCCATTATGATCTGTGGACTGCTATTAATATCAAACTTCCAAACTTTTCTATATCAATATCGAAAACAATTCTCACTTATTAGAGCAATAGGTGGGAGTGTTAAGCAATCTTTTAAGATTATATTTTTACAGAGCTTGATGTTATCTCTAACAGGTGTATTCTTTGGACTAGTTTTTTCATATATATTCCATAACCTATTGCAGAATAAATTAGGAGAGATTTTAATCAATAAACAATTTGAATATTCTTTTGTTCTTGTAGATGCGTTGAAAATAGCATTCGTTGTTTTTATAATCATACAACTTTTTATGTTAATACCTGTAATGAAATATTCAAGAATATTACCTTTAGAAATAGTTAGAGAAAATGAAGAGCTGGATGTTAAGGGTAACGTCTCAAAAATTTTGGGGTATATTTCCTTAGTCTTTTCAATGATTTTCTTTCTTTATGGTGTATACTTTGCAGGTCTAGAAAGTACAGGCTTTGGAATACTTTCAGCAGTTGTATTTATGGTTGGTGTCTACTTGGTTTTCCCTTATTATATCAAAGAGATTCTTCTGTTTATTATGCCTGGTATTAGAAAAGTATTTGGAAATGCTTCTTTTGTTGCTTTGAAAAATGTTATACCACAAGTTAAAAAGAATTCTATTATTATTCTATCCATTAGTTTATTAGTAGCACTTAGTATTTTTGGTGGTACTATATTGAACACCATTAGTAAAAATAATGAGAATTATTTAAAAAGCCAATATAAATTAGATTTGATGTTAACTGCAAGAGAAGGCTATGGGATGAAGATTAACCATGCTTTTTATGAAGATCTAATGGAAATAACTAGCATTAGAAATATCTTACCTTATAGTATAATGCACAGCTTGTTTTATAAGAATGATGACAAAATTAAAACCCTTTCATATTCCCTAATGAATTTTGATGGTATGGCATCAGTAGGAATAATTAATGAAAACAGTAATCATAGAGAAAATAACGGGATAATTGTTACTGTTGAATTTGCTGAACAAAATAATTTATCAATAGGTGATAAAATCTATGTAATGCCTTCTTATAATTTCAATAGAAGTATTGATACTATAACAGTTGACGATAACTTTAATAGCTTGATAATTAATGGTATATATGAAAATATTGATTATCGTCAAGTTGTAATGGTTGGTATAGATTGGGAGAATGATTTTTATATTAATGAATTCACAATTATAGATAAAATTTTAATTGGTACTTATGATTTAAACCAGACAATCGCCGATCTAGAAAATTTAAGAAGAAAATACCCGAATATAAAATGGTCTACTTTAGAAGAAGCTTTAGAAACTTCTAACGATATGCTAAATCAAAGGTGGAAGTTATTAACGATATCAATCACTGCAATTTTAATAGGATTAATTATTGGTTCCCAAAATATGATGATAAACAATATCTTAAACAAAAGAATAGAATACGCCATACTAAGGACACTGAAAGTTAATAGAGGAAAGTTGATTAATATTATTCTTACTCAAGTACTTACTTTTAATTTTATAGGAGTAGTATTAGGGGGTATAATAGGCATTATTATTTCTAATATACTTACTATATGCGAAGGAAGGTATTTTAGTTCTATTGATTTTACTGTTCTTTGGTATGTTATATTGATGCTCGTCTTTTCAAACCTATTAATATTTATTCCATTTGGCAGTAGACTTGCAAAAGGGTCAATTGCTACTGAACTAAAAGGATGAACAAAGAACACGAGAGAACACAAGGAGACTGTTCTTTTGTATTAAAACTATAAAGATTTATAAAATTTATAGTTATAGCTAATTTTTTCTAAGGCTAGGATAGGAATGGAAGAATCCAATTAGCCATATATATTAAATTCCAAATAAGGAGTATTTATAAAATGAAAAAATTTTTATCTCTTAGAATGGTTATTTGTTTAATAGTTTTGCTTATACTATGTTCTGCATGTGGCAATAAAACTACAATCAACACCTATATAAAATATGAAAACTTACCAAATAATTATACTTTAGAGTCTGCTAAGGCTGATGGGTGTGTTGTATTCGAAAATCACCAACTTACATCTGGTGAGGAAAAATGGCAAGAGTTTATTGAAAGAACTGAAGCAGGCAAGGCTGCAATGGTCAGACTTGCATATCTTTATTTGCCTGATTTTAAAAAAACTTCTATTGATTATCATGATGAGATTATAGATATGCTTCCTCTATATATAGCAGATCTCAATTTTGATGGTAACACATATGTATTTACCTACACTGAAGATGTCCAAACATATGAATACGAATACCCATATCTTGTGAGATTTACAGGTTCTCCGAGTAGTAGAACTGCTATTTATAGTCAATATGATCGATACTTTCTAGTACATGATAAAGATATTACATTTGAAGAAATCGAACGTAGTTGGTATAGCAGTCAATCAGGAGATTCTAGAGATTATGTATCAGTGTATGTGAATCTAATAAACTAGAATACACAAGGGTTTACTCTATTGTGTGTAATAACTAACATTCCAGATAGTGAGGGGGATAGGTTATGAAACTTAAAAGTTCCGGAAGAATATTGATTTATATTATATTTACTTTTTTAAGTGGTTTAGCGGCATTGGCAAGTTTTCCTTATTATACAAATGAAGAACTCATTGATAAATCTGATTTAATTATTGTTGGAGAATTGGTAGGGCCAACTGGAGAAGAGGAATTTAATAATAGGTTTTGGTGGACTGAATGGCAGATTAATATAGAATATGTTATTAAAGGAGAAGTAGAAGAAAAGGCATTTATTATTAGGACTCCAGGAGCTAAGGATAAAAATATTAGCACATCTATTGATTTTACTTTAAATGACAATCATAAATATGTCTTGTTATTCTTATATAAGTCAAATGATTTTTACGTCCCATTTTCACCTCAAGCAATAGAATACTTAATGCTTAAAGAAAGTAATAGTGATAATTTATTTACTCGATTTGAATTTTATGACGAAAGTATTAAAAATGATATAGAATCTTATACAAGATTGAATAATATTACACTTGAATTCAAAAAAGAACATAATAGTAATAATATAGTGGTTTTAATTAGTGTGATTGTGGGTGCTTTTACGATTGTATTTTTGGCATTTAGATTCTTAAATAAGAAATTGACAAGAAATAAGGAGAATTAAAACACAAGAGAAGGCCGTCCATTTGTGTTCTTGAAAGGAGAAGAAGTATGAATCTTAATACATATAAAAAATACACAATAAGAATAACCCTCTTAGTGGGTATTTTATCACTTTTTATTGTTTCCATTTTAAATCTAAGTATAGATAATAGTTCTACATTTAATATTTTTCTTTCCATAGTAAATGCGCTAGTCTTTTCAACGATAGTAATGTTAGTTACTTATTCCATTAGAATAAGGAATTTTGCAAAAAAAAATAATTTACAAAAATATTATTTATACAGCAAGTATCTTAGTTGTATAATATGGTTGAGTTTTTTTCTTTTTTTATTTCCATTAATTTTGCGATGGAGTCGGTTAGATTCTACTATATCTGATACCTCGATTTATTTATTAATGGGTGTAAATCTTTACCTACTTAGTAGAATATACATAGGCAATGAAATTCTTATACTAAATGGTACTATCATAGAAAAATCAACTATAAGAAATATAAAAATAACTAAATATTTCAAAAAATATAAATTAGTGGTTGAATATAATCAATCAGCTAGAATTGCCATAACTGGTGTAACCAATGAAGTTAAGACTCTTTTAGAAAAAGATAAAACACTACTACAGATATATTAATTTTAGAACAAGGTTTGACATAGTAAATGCGTAACTCAAAGTAGAAGTTTAAGTATCTGAATAAAATGTGTTCCTTGTTAAAAACAATTGACACATTTTATTTATTAAGTTAATATTATGTTATACGATATATCGCGTCGCATAATATTGAAAGGGTGTTACTATGGGATATAATGGTGGACCAATGACAGAAGCAATGTATTATGTGCTTTTAGCACTTATGAATCCTAATCATGGGTATCAACTGATGAATGATATCAATGAAGTGTCTAAGGGTAGAATTTCTATGGGCCCTGGAACACTTTATGGGGTGCTTACAAGGATGAAAAAAGATAAACTTATTTCTTTAGAAGAAGACGATGGCAGAAAAAAAACTTATAGAATTACTACCTTAGGCGAAGAAGCCCTTCGCACAGAATACAGAAGATTATTGGCTTTAGTAGAGGATGGAATAATTTTAAAAGAAGGTGAAACTATTGTATAAGTATATTTATAAAATTCGTCCTTGTGATTATTGGCGTATTGGGGAGAATGAAAGTTGGTTTAGTGATATGGCATCCAAAGGCTTGCATCTTGAAGGAACGGGCATTCATTTTGCAAAATTTCTAAAAGGTGAACCTAAAAAAATGAAGTATCGAATTGATATTAGTCAACCTATTACTTTAGAGGAAAAGGAACTATTTGCAGCAAATGGGTGGGACTATGTGACCCATTATAAAGAGTTTTATATTTATGCATCACCAGAAGAAAGAGATGCACCAGAGTTTCATACAGATTCCCCTGAACAATCTTATACATTAGAGTCCTTGAATAGAAAATTTCTTCTTAATTTTGTATTTGGTGCTATTATAACTATCTTAACTATAGGTTTTTTATACACCGTATTGAATCAAAAAAACATCATTCTTAGTTTAGTGGAAGAGGTCTTTACACTTCAATATCAATTACCACTCATTATATTAATGTTGTATTCTTTGTATTCTTCATTTCAAGCTGTTTTTTCTATAAGTAGACTAAGAAAAATGCTAAGGATAGGGGAACCCATCAACCATAATGCACCCTGGAAAAAATACGTTAAAAGAAAAAAATTTCGCGTAATTTTATATTGTACTGTTTTTATTAGCTTGTTTTCCATTATCCCTATAGCTCAAATCATAAATAGTAAAAGTTATCCTTTGCCAACTGGTGATACTAATTTACCTATAGTGAGATTAATAGATCTAGGAGAAGATGTTGAATTAATTAAAGAACGGCCTGATATAACAGATTATTTTAGTGTATATAGTTATGACTGGAGTCTTCTAGCACCAAAACAATATCATTCACAAGATATATTCTCTACCAGTAGCAATAATCTTTTAGGAAATAAAATCTACACAATTGACACCTATGTTATAACTAAGTTTTATCAACTTCGATTTTCGTCTAATTCAAATTTACTACTGAGGGACTTGATTGATAAATATGGTTTTGCAGATAATAATACGGAGTATATTGAATTAGACCATTTAGATTTTGATTATCTATATGTCTATGAATCAGAGGACCATGTTAAACAAGTTTTTGCTGCTAAAGGTAAATCTGTTATTTATCTTCGATATAGAGGTAAAGTTGATTTTGAATCAATAATAGAGGTTATTTCTCTTAAGATATAAATTTTACAGTAAGACTAAAAATTAACCGATGCGGAAATTTTTAGTCTTATCTTAATGCTATAGATTAAATATATGATCTATAGCATTATTTTTTATCCAAAGAGCTATCTATTTTTATAGACATTGTATTTATTTTTAGACGACATAGATTATTATTAGTACATATTTTGAACTATAAACTCTCTAAACCATTGATAATAAAGGATTCTTAATAAAAACACCAATGTCGTCTAAGTATACATTAGACGACATAGCTAAAATTCTTTTGATTTATTATTGATAATCAATTATAACAGAAAAGAAACATATGTTTGGTTGTTAGGAAATCACAAGAAAAATTATGACGTCATATTTCTTGTTTTAAGGTCGTTATTTTTTGAAATTTGACACATTGTATAGCTAACGAATAAAACTGTATTATTTTAGCTAATATGAGTTTATAATGAATATCAAGAAAAAAGTTGGTTTTATATATGACATTGATATGTTTTTAATAGTATGTTGATCATAATTAACTAAAATTCAGAGGAGGATATGATTTGGAGAATAAATCCATTAACCTAGATAAATTAGTAGAACATTATTATGAGTATTTAATTGGGCAACTCTATTCAAATAAAACCCTTAGAAACTATATGTCTTGTATTCATAAGTTTATAGATTTTAAAAACAATCAGTATTCTAAAGAAATTATGCTTAATAGTGAAGAAGTAAGTAATTTACTACAATCCTATAGAGCTGAATTAATAAAAACTTATAGCAATGAACATAGTGCAAATTCTCATACACTAAATGCACATACAAGTGCCTTACGTGGATTGTTTAACTATGCAAACGATAGAAATTATTTGAACATCCAATTGAACTCAGTTGCAAAGTATTATAAAAATGATACAGGAAAAAAAAGAGAAATTCTAAAACCTAACGACATACAAAAAATCAGTGATATCCTTATAGAAGATATTAGAAATGCCAATGAAGCTAATAGATATTTATATGAACGTAATAGAGCATTGTTTTATACATATTTATATACTGGAGCAAGAGTAGCAGAAGGTGCACTTACATAATGATCACCTTATGATTTTATACAGTTATGATAAATTTTTAAAAGACAATAATTTATATGGTAAGTATCTCTTTTTTTCACGAAAAAACCCTGATGAACATCTAACCATAAGGAGTATACAGAGAATTATTAATGACTTATACGAGAGGGCAAGTATTAAAAATGATCTTTTAGTTGTCCATTCCTTACGTCATACATATGCCAGTTATTTATTAGCAGGGGGAAGTGATCTTGCAACTGTAAAAGAATTATTAGGACATGGTTCTGTTATAACGACTGGTAATACATATGCACATATTATTTCTTTAAAACGAAAAAAAGCAGCAGTTGCAGATATTAATTATGGAAAAGAAATTAGTGAAATCATAAATGAAAAAATAAGGTAGTTCTAAGAATAGATGAAAAGAGTATATTCTTTTTCTAATTCATAGCTTTTGATGAAAAATTTATCTATTAAATAGTAGAACCTATTGGATTAAAATTCATATAAATAAAGTAGGAGAATTTAACCTGAATCAGCAACACTTTCCAATAATCCATTCAGGCTAAGTAGGAGTGTATCATATGGATAATTTGAACAAATTATTAAATTATCATATTAAAAGGATGAATGAATGCAAACTATTTATGAATGAGCATAGTCAAAAGGATATCGATAACTATGAAATGGGTATTCAAAAATACAAATATCATATGAATGAATATGAGGAATGTTTAGGGTTACAATTAGCAACAAATCCTACTTTAGTAATTCAACAACAACCCATTCTAGACGTATCAGGAATTACTGATCTTAATATAAATTGGACTTTGTTTGATGTTCCATTAGATGAATTAATTAAAACAAAAGGCAAAGATGTACACCCATATCTATTTGATCCTAAGTTTTTGACTATACCAGGCGCCCGTAGATATATAGATTCAAAAGCCCCCGTTTTAGTTATACAAGATGATGATGAAGCAAAAGCATATCCACTACAAATTTTATTATGGCATGGTGCCGTAAATGATGTCTTCAATAATCGTCCTATTGTAATTTCCTATAGTGGCTTAACAAATAATACAAGAATATTAGACAGAGATATTAACGGAATCACTTATACTTTTGGTACGCCAGGAATATTAAGGAACTCCGTTAGATTACTTTATGATTTAGAAACAGAAAGTATTTGGGATCCTTTTACTGGAAGGGCAATAGTCGGGCATATGACAGGTGAAATTCTTGAGAGTATACCAAGTAATATTGTACCTTTTAGTTTGTTTGCAGAATTATATCCTTCAGGATTGGTTTTAAGTCCAGAAACAGGTTATATTAGAAGATATTTAGCAAACCCTTATATTGGATACGATACAGGTGATGAGCCATTATTTTTCTTAGGAGAGATTGACAGGAGATTTCCAACAATGGAAAGAGTTGTTGGAATAAGTATTGGGGATACTCATAAAGCATACCCTTATCCAATTTTAATCAGAGAAAGAGTAGTTGAAGATGTCATTAACGATACAGAGCTAGTCATTTTTTATAAAACAGGAATGATATCAAATATGGATACGGCAAGAATTGAAGAGGGAAGAGATGTAGGTTATACGGGTGTGTTTAGTCCCTATATTAATGGAGAAAAACTCACATTTTACTCTATGGATAATGAAATATATGATGAGCAAACAAATAGTAGATGGAATTTATTAGGTATAGCTGAAGAAGGGCCTCTAGAAGGTGAAAAATTAGAAATGCTAATTGCAGCTGATGTATTCTGGTTTTCTTGGGCAGCTTATTTTCCAGATACAGAAATATATACTTAGGGTCTATATTAAATAGGGCGTATATTTGCTAATAATTTACGTCCTTATTTATGAGTTTTTTATTATAGAAAAATTGTAATGCCTATTGTTGTTTGCTTCTTATTAGGTCTTCATATAATACATTATCAGTGCATAATATTAAGAATAGATAAGCTTTTGAAGTTCTTAGAAGCATCAAATAGCTCTCACGCTGAAAGGAAATGATTTATTTTGGATGAAGATAAAAAACTTCAAGGAAGTGAATTGATTCGAATAGACTGTCGAGAAGCTATTGTATCTGAAGATTTTGCTGATTTAATTGTTGCTTACGAAGGTAATATTACACAAGCATTAATTGACTATAATGCTATTTGTTACCAAATAATAAATGAAAACGTTGCAGTTTTACACACGTCTTTAGCTATTTCAATTGCAATAGGTACAAGTGATGATATTAGGAATATACCTAGGCTACTTGGCCCCTATGGTACTCTTAGCGTAGATCGATCAGGAATACTTCCTTTTCATACACATCCATATATTCCACTAAGGGGAACAGGTGTTATAATTGGCTTTGTTGATTCGGGGATAGATTATACTAACCCTGCATTTATAAAAAGGAATAACACATCAAAAATTCTATCGATTTGGGATCAAACCATTCAAGAAGGATTGCCTCCTTCGAATTTTCAATATGGGACAGAATATACAAATAATGATATTAATATAGCCTTACAGAGCGAGAATCCGTATGAAGTAGTGCCTTCAATTGATGAAACAGGTCATGGCACATTTTTAGCAGGTATTGCAGCAGGAGTGGCTATCGATGATACATTTGTAGGGGCAGCTCCAGAAGCAGACGTTATAATGGTAAAATTAAAACCAGGAAAAAAATACATAAGAGATTTTTATTTGATAGAAGAAGATGCAATCGTTTATCAAGATAATGATATTATAATGGGTATACAATATCTTGTAGATAAAGCAGCAAGTGTAAACCGCCCATTGGTTATATGTTTAGGAATTGGTACTAATTTAGATGGTCATGACGGGACTTCTTTACTAGAGGAGTTTATTAATACCATTGGTGATATAACAGGCAAAGCTATAATAGTAGCTGCAGGGAATGAAGCTAATTTACGCCATCATTTTACGAACGTATATCCTTACAATACACCTTATCAAGATACAGAAGTCATTGTTGGTGGAAATGAGAGAGGCCTTTTTATAAATATATGGGCACAGGCACCAGATATTTATTCTATTGCCATATTATCACCAACAGGAGAATTTATTTCTAGAGTACCACCTATTGAAAGATGGAAAGAGTACACTTTATGGTTAGAACGCACTGAGATTTATATAAAATATATATCTATTGAACCAAGAACAGGAAGTCAATTAATTTTAATTAGAATTAAAGAACCAACTGAAGGTGTATGGACTTTAAGAATTATTGGGGAAGTGGTTGTAGTAGGGCAATACAGCATATATTTGGATAGAGAAGGATGGATATTGCCAACAACAAGTTTTTTTATTTCTTCAATTTTCTCTACAGTAACGGTACCTGGAACGGCTAAAACTCCTATTACCGTAGGCGCATACAATCATTATGATGAAAGTCTATATATAAGTTCTGGCAGAGGTCCTACAAGGGCAGGCGTTTTAAAACCGGAGTTAGTTGCACCAGGTGTAAATGTCATTGGTCCCCTGCCTTTTAATCAATTAGGGGTTATGACAGGAACAAGTGTTGCAGCTGCCCATGTTGCTGGAGCTGCTGCATTATTATTTCAGTGGGGGATAGTTTTAGGTAATAATCCACAGATGAATACAAGGGCAATAAAACAAATCCTAATAAGAGGTGCAGAAAGGAAAGGTCTATACGAATTTCCAAATAATTTATGGGGATACGGTATGCTAAATTTATTTAGGTCATTTGAAATCCTAAGAGGCAGGAGAAGTTAAGAGAAGTTAAGATTATTTAATATAATGTTAAATGTGGTGAGTATATGAAAAACAAAAATATAGAATCACAACAATTAAGTGAATTAGATTGTAAAGTAGCTATAATGTCCAATGCATTTGCAGATTATATTGTTGACTATGAAGGTGATTTTTCTGAAATAACCCAAAGAGATAATGCTATCTGCTATCAAGTAATTGATGAAAAATATGTCGTTGTACATACCCCTAGGATTGAAAGCCCTTTCTTTGATTTTCCAAATATGCCAAGTTTATTCAGCCCCTGTGGTATAAGTAGTGTAGATTCCGCTGGAATTCTATTGCTTCATACACAACCTTATCTTACTTTAAGAGGAAGCGGCGTATTAATTGGATTCCTAGATACGGGCATAGATTATACCCATCCAGCTTTTATTTATGAAGACAATACAACAAAAATATTATCTATATGGGATCAAACCATTCAAGAAGGTATTCCACCAATAAATTTTTTATATGGGTCAGAATATACAAGTTTTGATATTAATCAAGCTTTAGTTAGTGATAATCCTTATGATATAGTTCCATCAATTGATGAAATAGGCCATGGGACATTTAACGCAGGTGTGGCTGCAGGTCGTTATATTGAAAGAGAACCCTTTGTTGGTGCAGCTCCAGATGCTGAAATCATAATGGTAAAATTAAAACCTGCTAAAGAATATCTAAAGGAGATTTATTTATTAAGAGAAGATGCTGTTGCATACCAAGAAAATGATATTATGTTAGGTATTCAATATTTAATGCAGCAAGCTTCAATCTACGGGAGACCCTTAGTCATATGTATTACTGTAGGTAGTAATCAAGGCTCACATGATGGTACTTCTATTTTAGAGGAGTACTTAGAGAGGGTGTCTAAAATAATGGGCTACGCAGTGGTAGTTGCTGCAGGGAATGAAGCCAATCTAGGGCATCACTATTTAGGAAACTATCCAGAAGGCACACCTTTTCAAGATGTTGATATAAGTGTAGCTGAAAACGAAAGAGGCATTTGTGCTCAAATATGGGCACAAAGACCTGATGTATATTCTGTTGGTATTTTATCACCAATTGGTAGTGTTGTTCCAAGAATAGCCCCAAGTATTCAATTACAAGAAGAGTTTGATTTACTATTAGAAAGAACAAGAATATATATTGAATATCAACTTATAGAAGATAATTCAGGAGATCAATTAATAATATTAAGACTACAAAACCCTACACCAGGTATATGGACAATTAGAATATATGGTGATGTTGTTGTAACAGGAAGGTACAATATTTGGTTAGATCGAGAGGGATGGATTTTTCCTAGGACTCAATTTTTATCTCCAAATATTAGTGATACGATAACCATCCCTGGTACGGCAAATACACCTATAACAGTAGGGGCATATAATCATTTAGACAATAGTATTTATATAGGTTCAGGTAGGGGACCCACTAGAGATGGTAGATTAAAGCCTGAAATTGTAGCTCCAGGCGTTAATGTAATAGGGCCATTACCTAATAATCAATACGGTTCTAGGACAGGAACAAGTATTTCTGCATCACATGTGGCTGGTGCTGCAGCCCTCATACTTCAAGGGGCTATATTTGAAGGGGTAATTGGTATTACAAATACAAGATCAATTAAAAATATGCTTAATAGAGGGGCTACCAGACGATCACCTATTATTTACCCTAATTATGTATGGGGATTTGGTGAGTTGGATTTAATAAATTCTTACGAAATATTACGTGGACGGTTAGATTAGAGAATGTTCTTATAAAATTTTATCGGGGGTGTAACTATGGAGACTTATGTGGTAAAACCAGAAGATACGTTATTTGATATTGCTATGGAATTTGGTGTTACTGAACAATCGATAATGGAAACCAATACAATTCAACAACCTGAAGATTTGGTAGTTGGTCAGGCATTAATAATTCCAATATGGGGAACTTATTATTATACAGAACCAGGAGATACTTTAGAAATAATTAGTGATAAAACAGGGGTTTCTGTCGATCAATTAATTCTTTTAAACGAGATTACAGATTCATATGATCTAGAAGTAGGAACAAGATTATTCATACCACCAACACCCAGGAAAGTAATAGATGTGACCGCTTATGTAGATCTAGCAATGGGTGAAAGACTAATTAAGGATATAGGAAAAGCGGCGGAACAATTAACTTTTATCAATGTCTTTAGTTATGAAATGAATCCAGATGGTACATTAAATCCAATAGATGATGAAGAAGTTGTTCAAACAGCCTATGGTAATATTATTTCTCCTATTATGGTAGTCACCAATATAGCGCAAGGTCAATTCAGTAAAGAGTTAGCTACTATAGTACTAACAAATGAAGAATTCCAAGATCGCCTTTTAAGTGAGGCTTTATTAATTATGGAAAATAGAGGATATGATGGTATTGATTTTGACTTTGAGTATCTGGGCATTCAAAATCGTGATCATTATAATGCCTTTTTAAAAAAAGCTGTAGAGTTATTTAAACCATTAGGTTATATAGTTTCTACAGCCGTGGCTCCTAAAGATTTTCAAGACCAAGAAGGTATTATGTATGAGGGTCACGATTATAAAGGAATAGACCAGATGGTAGATTATGTTAATATTATGACTTATGAATGGAGCTGGTTAGGAGGAGCACCAAGGCCTGTTGCACCAATTAATGCAGTCAGGCAAGTTATGGAATATGCAGTTTCTGTAATGCCAAAAGAAAAAATTATGATGGGAATACCTTTATATGGGTATGATTGGACTTTGTCATATGAACAAGAAGGCGACTTCCCTATAGTAATAAGTCCTCAAAGGGCTTTAGAAATAGCAAAGGAATATGGCGCAGAGATACAATATGACAAAGAAGTGGAAGCACCATTTTTTACTTATACAGATGAGGAAGGTGCTTTCCATATTGTATGGTTTGAAGATGCAAGAAGTATTCAAGCAAAATTTGACTTAGTTAAAGAACTGGGAATAAAAGGCATAAATTTTTGGCTTATGGGAAAAGATTTTCCACAAAATTGGTTGTTAGTTGATGAAAATTTTATCGTTCGTAAAAACGTTTAGTTGTACCGATAAAATAAATAATCCAAAAAAACATGTGCTACCCGTAGTCTAGTATTACGGGGCTTATGAATATTAAAGGTGGACAAGATAACTTTGTGATGGCATCTGTCATAAGGGTTTTACTTGACTTTTACCAAACAATATTTTTATTAATCTAATGTTTTGAAATACTTTTAAAATTGCATTTATATATGGTACAATATTATGTGTTTTAATTTTATAATAACATTTTTTTGTAATCCTAAAATATTTGTATCAATATAAAGATAAGAGGTCAATTATATGGTTTTAAGAATGAACAAGAACAATACAAAAAAGGCTATACTAAGCATTTTATTAGTATTTATATTACTAATATTCTTTTTTATCTGGCAAAATAATTCTATTGTTATAACCCATATAAATTATACCAATATAAAAATACCAACAGAATTTTATGAGTATACCATTGTCCAAATTTCTGATTTGCATAACAAGAATTTTGGAAAAAATCAAATCAAGTTACTTAATAAAATTAAAGAAATAGGTCCAGATATCATTGTAGTAACAGGGGATATAATTGATGCTAGACATACTGATATAGATATAGCAATGACTTTTATTTATGGTGGGGTAAAAATTGCACCAATTTACTATGTATCAGGAAACCATGAAGCCAGATCTGGTGTTTACAATACCTTAAGAGAACAGTTAGAAGATGCGGGGGTTACTATTCTAGATGATAACGCCCTAGAGTTAGTATTAAATGATTCATCTATTCAATTACTAGGCCTATCTGATCCAGCATTTATTCCATTTAGTTATATGGATAATCCTATTAATGATGTTATTGGTCGAAGATTAAATGAGCTAAATAGCCCTAGTGAAAACAATACATTTAAAATACTGCTTTCTCACAGACCTGAATTATTAGAGATATATGTAGATAACAAGGTAGATTTAGTATTCACAGGACACGCTCATGGAGGACAATTTAGACTGCCTTTTATAGGTGGATTATTTGCACCAAATCAAGGATTTTTCCCAAAATACACAAGTGGGGCTCATAGTGTAGAAGAAACAACAATGATTGTTAGTAGAGGGTTAGGGAATAGTATTTTTCCCTTGAGAATTTTTAATAGACCAGAGATAATTGTTGTAAAATTAAATAATTGATATACCAATTGTAATTGATGTTTTTTAGCTACTAAGACGATTGACAACTATGTATTACTGTTGTAATATATAAGTAGTATTACAAATGTAGTTTTAAGGGGGATTTTATGAGCAAGGATATTAGGTTAAATTCGAATAACAAGAAAAAAGTGTTTAAACGAACCATTATAACTACTGTAAGTCTAATATTAGTAATAGTATTATTAATAGGTGTACTATTTCATAATGAAATTGCAACGATTGCATCCATAAAAAAAATTAATGATCGTCCAGTGTATGAAATGACCTATTATGGTGATTATGCTTTTGACAAATTCCTTGAAACAGGAGCATCCAGTGCAGAAGAATTAGAATTATTTTTAAGAAAAAGCCTTGCCCGTGGGATAATGAGTATTGGTATAAAGGAAAACCCGGATAGAGGTTGTTCAGCCTTCATTGCTAAAACACCTGAGGGTGATGTAATATTTGCAAGAAATTTAGACTATAGCTATACCGTCCCAATGATCTTAGAAACAAAAGCAAAGTCCAGTTATAGATCACTCTCTATAGCTAATATTTTGCATACTGAGAATGCTGAGTGGATTAATGATAAGTATGAATTTAAAATGACCCCTACTTTGAGACTGAAATCCCTGGCGTTACCTTATTTAATTTTCGATGGCATGAATGAACACGGATTGGCTGTAGCAGTGTTTGCATTAATTGGATCAAAATCTACAATAGAAGAAAATAAAACTACACTTTATGACACAACCGTAATAAGGTTAATGCTGGATAAAGCTAAAAATGTAGAAGAAGCTATAAATTTAATATCGCAGTACAATGTGGCCTTTATTCCTAAATCAGAAGTACATTTTATGTTTGCAGATGCTGATGGTAATTCAGCCATAGTTGAATATATCAGAGGAGAAGAAGTTGTTATACCTAAAGAGGGAGACTATCAAATTATTAGTAATTTCAGAATCCATGAAAACCGGAGTTTACAAGGTTTCGGAAGTGATCGATATTTAGCTTATGATGCTGTTCTTTCTGAATCTGGAGGCATTATTACTACTGAAGATGCTCTAAAATTATTGCAAGAAAATACCATTCCAGGAGATGAACAATGGTCTGTGGTATACAATTTAACTCAAAAAACAGTTTCTCTAACTATATATGACGATTATGATACATTATATTTTTATGAATTAGATTAATATAAAAGACAAATCTGCAAACTTGCTAGCAAGGATTTGGAGATTTGTCTTTCAACAAAGCTTGTGTCTCTTACGAAGGAAGAGTCATCGGCTTCGTTAATACGATTTAATATTTGTAAACAGATTAAGAAACCAATTAATCTGTTTTTTTATTTTTCGAAATAATGTTCCAATTGTAGGCAATTATGGTATAATAATCATACTACTGTGTTAAATATTATAATTTGTAATAAAATAGGAGAGATTTATTAGAGTACTTCACTGAAGATATACTTAAGGGTAAATTTGGTGATATGCCATATGTGTATATTGATGGGAATTTAATATTTAACAAAAGGGCCTTTGAAGAATGGTTATATGAACTAGCCATTGAAGAAAAATAAGAAAGAGTGATTATCTTGAATTTGAACAATCTAAAAATAGACTTGCACATACACACCAATGCTTCTGATGGCACTTGGTCAAATGTAGAACTACTAAAAAATATTTATGAGAAAAACATAAAAATCTTTTCCATTACGGATCACGATACCATTACAAATAGTATAAAAATGATCTCTATGGTGCCTGATGACCTTTATTTTATTGTAGGTGTAGAGATCACCTGTACTTTAGATGGTAAGGAGTTTCATATTCTAGGTTATGATTTTGATATTCATAACAAAGCATTAAATAATTTATTAGTCTTTAACCGAATACAACGAGAAGAATCTAATAAAAAAGTGATTCAATATGCTTATGATACGAATATGTTAGATACCATAGAAAATTATAGTACCTATGAATATGACAAAGCTCGTGGTGGTTGGGAATCTTTAAATTACCTATATGACAATAAGGTTATTAGCAATTTAAAAGATTACTTCCAATTGGCCAAATCATCAAATGAATTTTTGGTTTTAAAGGAGCCACAAGAAGTTATTGAGATTATTAAAGATGCAGGGGGTTATGCCTTTTTAGCCCATCCTAGTGGGTATACGAATGGCAGTAATTTATCTATAGAATGCCTAGAAAGGTTTAAGAATTTTGGCATTTCTGGGATAGAGTGTTACTCTCCATATCTAAAGAGTTTAGAGGATGCAGCTTATTATATTAATTTTTGCAAAGAAAATGATTTGATGATCTCTGCTGGTTCCGATTGTCATGGGGGATTTACCAATAGAGACTTGGGTAGTCCAGAAGTTAACTTAAATCAATTGGATTTAAGATTTATAAAAATATAAATTTATTTAAAAGGGGTTTTTTAAAATGAATGGAAAGATGGATCAAGATCATCTTAAAAAGAGAGCTATATTAAGAACTGTAGGGCCAATAGTGCTTATAATTGGCATAATTTTTTTGATAATAGGAATAGCAGATTTCTTCTCAGTTCCTAAATCACCCTTTGGGGGTTCAATCTCTCAGACACCTTTTGGTGGAAGTAATGATTTCTTTTCATCCACTCAAAACTTTGGTGGGGGACCTGATTTGTTTTGGTGCTTTTTTATTGCATTTCCTTTAATAGCAATTGGTATTGGTATGACATCCGCTGGTTATATGGGTGCAATGGCTAGGTATCAAGCTAATGAGATTGCACCAGTAGGCAAAGATGTATTTAATTATATGGCAGATGGTACAAGTGAAGGTGTTAAGAATATTTCTAAAGCAATTCATAGCGGTGTTACTGAAAGCAAGAATGGCATTAGAAAAAATGAAATTAGTAAAAATGTTAAGTGTACCCACTGTAGTACACCCAATACAGATAATGCAAAATTCTGTAATAACTGTGGTCAAAAAATACGTCTTATCTCTACTTGTTATTCTTGTGGGCAAGAAAATGATGTGAATGCAAAGTTCTGTAACCATTGTGGTTCTTCATTGATTTAGAACTGGAAAGTAAAGGATAGGGATTAAATATTAGGAAATTATAGGTGATATTGTATGAAGAGTTTAATTAGGAGTTGGGAAAGTTGGTTGTTTTCAGCATTGTTTTATGCTTATTTTTTATTAGTTCACTGGAGTTTTAGAAATAATTTACCCCTTCAGCAGAATGACATTCTTTCACCACAATTATATAGATTTCTTGTTTTTGTCTACCTAGGTATATGGGTTTATTATATAAGTATTTTTGCACAAGAATATCTACTTTATAAAAGGATAAATTCTGAGCCTTATAGGAAATTGTATACACCCAAAAAGAGTCTCTTTATATTTAGAATAATTATTATGGTAATCTGTCATATAATTTGTTGGTTTGTATTTTACTCTTGGAACTATTATATATGGATGCCATTAGTTATTATAATAGCGGCATTTGCCCCACCAAAAGTCATAGAACCCTCTATATATGAAACAGATCATTATATAATTTGCTCAGGTTACAAGATATATTTTAATGACATAGAATCTTTTAGAGATGAATTTGGCTATAAAATTGATTTAATAATAAAAGGAAAGCCTTTTACACTTAAGTGTGGTAATGGAAAGAAGTACGATATTGTACTTAAAAGGCTAGAGTATTGGCTAAATTCGAGAGAAAATACTGTGTTGAAGTAGTTTAATTATAAAAAGGAGACTAAAGTATGATTAAAATAATAGAAAGTGAAACAAATAAAGGTAAATTAATCATATATAGACTTAAAGAATATAAAAACCAATTAGAACCCTTTGAAGTTTTTATTAACAATAATAAGGAAGTATTAATTTATGAAGGTATGCAAATAGACATTTCCCTACAAGAAGGAGAATATCAAATATATATTAAATGTAATGATTATATTACTCCTGCTATCACTGTTAACATTAAAAAGAATAAAGAAAGTACAATTGTAACAAAATCAAATAAAGCTATATTTTCTAAACAACATGTTTTTTTGTACGACAACTATAATCTTTCTCCAAAAGAGAAGAGAGAATGTATTAATCCTAAAACGAATCCTTTAAAATCAATAGAAATTGTACCCTTATTATATTCCTCTGTTTTAGCTGGATTAAAATATTTCACACCTGTTTTTTTAGTTGTCTCATTAGTTATACGATTGATTCGGGGACCAGAACCTTTTTCCTTATCGTTGCTTTTTAGTGTTATTCCTCTTAGTATAGCAACAGGTATATTATGGGGTATTTATAATACTATACTTTGTTATACAACACTAAATAAAGAGTTGAAGAAGTATCAAACTGTAATTAAAAATAAATAAGCAGATATAAGAAATACAGATTGTAAAGAGGGATTAATATGAATATAAAAGAACTTATAAAATCTATGACTTTAGAAGAAAAGGCCGCCCTTTGTTCAGGGAAGAATTTTTGGAGTCTTGAATCAATAGAGAGATTAAATATTCCTTCAATTATGATGACGGATGGTCCTCATGGCCTTAGAAAACAAGCCAGTAACGCAGATCATATGGGATTGAATAAAAGTGTTCCTGCTACATGTTTTCCAACGGCTGTAACAACAGCAAGTTCTTGGGATAGAGAGCTATTACAAGAAATAGGAGAGGCACTAGGAGAAGAATGTTTGCAAGAAGGGGTTTCGGTTATATTAGGTCCTGGAGCAAATATAAAACGATCACCTCTATGTGGCAGAAATTTCGAATACATATCAGAAGACCCTTATCTTACAGGTGAAATGGCTGCTGCTATGATTACCGGTATTCAGTCAAAAGGTATTGGAACTTCTTTAAAGCATTATGCCGTTAACAATCAAGAAAAAAGACGAATGGTAATAGATTCAATTGTTGATGAACGTACACTAAGAGAGATTTATTTATCAGGCTTTGAGACCGCTGTAAAAAAATCACAACCCTGGACAGTTATGGGTGCCTATAATAAGCTATACGGTACCTATTGTTGTGAAAACAAGAAATTATTAAAGGATGTTCTTAGAGATGAATGGGGCTATGATGGTTTGGTACTTACTGACTGGGGCGCTTGTAATGATAGAGTAGAAGGTTTAAAAGTAGGTCTTGACTTGGAAATGCCTTCTTCTAACGGCTTATACGATAAGCAAATAACTCAAGCTGTTAAAAATAGTCAATTAGATGAAAAGATACTTAATAGAACTGTAGAGCGTATTCTCAATTTAATATTCAAATGTATAGAAAACAAATATACTAATTATAAGTATGATAGTGACGCACATCATACACTTGCTATAAAAGCAGCAGCTCAATCTATGGTTTTACTTAAGAACGATGACAGTATTTTACCTCTATCGAAAGATTGTAAGCTGGCTATAATAGGCGAATTTGCCAAATCTCCTAGATATCAAGGTGCAGGTAGTTCTCGTATCAATCCAACAAAGTTAGAGAATGTATTTGATGAACTTACGCATAGAGGCATTAATTTTGCCTATTCAAAAGGATATGACTGTCAGGAAGATACACCTAATGAAGAACTTATAAATGAAGCTTGCAAGGTTGCAGCGGAAGCCAGTACAGTTGTCATATTTGCAGGCTTAACAGATAGATACGAATCTGAAGGCTTTGATCGAGAGCATATGAGAATGCCAGAATCTCATAATCACCTTATCAAAAGGATTGCTAAAGAGAATCAAAATGTCATTGTGGTTTTATCTGGAGGATCGCCTGTTGAAATGCCGTGGTTTGAAGATATTCAAGGACTAGTTAACACCTATTTATCAGGCCAAGGTGGTGCATCAGCAGTCCTAGATGTTCTATTTGGTGATGTGAATCCATCAGGAAAGCTGGCTGAAACGTATCCTATAAATTTATCGGATACTCCTTCCTACCATTATTTTGCAAAAGGCAGAAAAACTGCTGAGTATCGTGAAAGTATCTATGTAGGGTATAGGTATTATGATACAGCGTATAAGGATGTACTTTTCCCCTTCGGCTTTGGATTAAGTTATACTCAATTCCAATACTCAGATATGACTATATCAAAAGATACAATGATTGATACTGAAGGAGTTACCCTAAGTCTTAAAGTGAAAAATGTAGGGAAGGTAGCTGGTGCAGAGGTTATACAACTATATATAAAAGACCAAGAATCAACCATTTTTAGACCTGAAAAAGAACTTAAAGGTTTTGTAAAAGTCTATCTAGAACCAGGTATGGATAAAACAATTCACTTTGTACTTAATAAGAGGTCATTTGCTTACTATAACATAAACATTAAGGACTGGCATGTAGAAGAAGGTTTCTTTGATATTCTAATAGGTGCATCCTCAAGAGATATTAGATTAAAGGAAAAGATTTTTGTTAGGTCAAGTCAACCAAATGTTCTAATACCTGATTATAGAAGTAGTGCAAGCGTTTATTATAATCTAAAAAACAAAGATCTAGAAATTTCACATACTGACTTTGAATCTCTTTACGGTAAACCATTGCCACCATCTGACTTGACTGAAGGGGAATATACCATTAATTCTAGTTTAGAAGATGTTAGCGAAACTTTTTTTGGTAAAATCTTAGTTAGAAGTATAAAAAGAAAAATCAAAGAAGTAGCCAATACAAAAGATGAGAATGACGTTACTTTTAGAATGATGTGGCTTTCAATCTTTGAATCACCCCTTAGAACAATGGTGCAAATGGGCGACGGAGCTTTGTCTATGGATCTATTAAATGGCCTTTTAAAACTTATAAATAGAAAATATTTCAAAGGTTTTTTTATGCTATTATGCGCCTCATTTAAAAAAAATGGACTATGAATCACTATTTTTAAGGAGGTAATGATGAGATGTCATATATTGATTTTTTATTAATGCTTTTATATTTAACATTATTACCTTTAGGGGTCTTAGGAATTTTATATGTAGATGTCATTATAACAACAATGAATAAAGTATATGAAAAGTTCAATCTATTTAACGTACCACTGCAACCTTATTGGTGGTCTAAAACAGTTTATTTAATCATGAGTTTAATTAGTATATTAATAGGAACTGTTGCTTTACTGTCAGTTGTATTATATTTTATATAGTGTTTATAAAATTTTAATGTTTAAGAATAAATTCAAATAATAAAAATGGGGGGATATAAAATGAGTTTACAAGAGATAACAGGAATACTTAGAAATTATTTTCATCTAGGGATTATAAGACTGGTTTTATTAGGTCTAATCATATGTTTTAGTTACTTTGTAGTATATAAGAAAATTTTAGGGGGCAATAAAAAACCTTCAAAAAAACAAATTGTGGTTGGTGGCTTATTGATTATATATCTTATTATGGTTCTTGGCGTTACCTTTTTAAGCCGTGGACATTACTACCAAGGGAATATGAATCTTCACTTTTTATACTCCTACAGACAAGCATGGAATACATTTAACATTAGAAACTGGCAATTTGTTATACTGAATATCTTTATGTTTGTACCTTTAGGATTTCTTCTTCCACTTTACCATGATAAATTCCTTAAAAAGCGATGGACTTTAGGTGCTGGTTTGTTATTTACTTTAACCATTGAAACACTTCAGCTTATTACAGGCCGTGGTCTTTTTGTTTTAGACGATATTTTTAATAATTTTCTTGGTGCAGTAATTGGTTATGGGCTTATTATGGGATTGAAAACCTTATTCAATAGTCGTAGAAAAAGAGTAGCCCTTTCGGTGGCATATTTTTCACCATTATTGATTGTCATATTGGTTTTTGTAAGTATATTTGCTTATTATCATTCTAAGGAATTTGGCAATTTACATCTAAATTATAATTACAAGATAAATATGAAAAATACAACAACTGTTTTAAATGCCAAATTAAATGACCAAAGAAAATCTTTTCCTATATATCAAGCACCTACTTATACAAAAACTACTGCAACTGATTTCGCAAAAGATTTTTTTAGCAATATCCAAGTAGATATAGAAGAATTAGAAGTTATACCATACAGTATTGCCGCCGTTTATAGGGTAAGAGACCATTATAACACTTATAATATGCGAGTAAATTTCTTAGATGGTTCTTATAGTTTTACAGATTTTTCTATGCATGAACCAGACCTCATCCCTATGGAAACTGAAGAAGCTGTATTAATTCAGTCTCTTGATAATTTTGGTATTATTATTCCAGAAGGTGCATCATTTTTTGGATATGGGAACGGAAACTATGCTTGGAATGCAACAGAATACAGTGATGACTTTATAATAGATGGTAGTTTGAATGTAGTCTACTATAATGATAATACCATTAAACATATAAGTAATAGTCTGGTAACCTATAAAAAGGTAAGAGATGTTCTACTTAAAAGTGAAGAAGAGGCTTATAAGGAAATCTTAGCTGGAAAATTTCAATATTTATACTTTGGTAACACTATTAATTCTATTGCCATTCATGGTGTAGAGTTAAGTTATCAATTAGACTCTAAAGGGTTTTACCAACCTGTTTATATGTTTAAGTGTACTATTAATGATATGGAAACAAGAATTTATATTCCTGCTTTATTATAATTTGTAAAATAAGAATGTTAGAAGGAGTTCATTATGAATAAATATATTGATTTAAACCGTTTAGAATTCTTTGTAACAAACAAATGCAATTCAAATTGCAAACATTGATGCCTTATACGGAACCCCTTGATTCTATTCGTTCAGTTAGTATTAAACCTAATGGGGAGGTTATGGTCTGTAAAGATTTTTCTATAGGTAACATAAAAGAAAGTGATATTTTAGAAATTATAAACAACTATGACCCATATAATAATTTATATATGGATATAATTTTAAAAGATGGTATACAAGGCTTATTAAAAAAGGCTGAAGACAAAGGTGTCTTTATAGAAGAAAAAGAATTTTTTTCCACTTGTGATATGTGTGTCTATTTAAGAAAAATTGTATAATGATTTAGGAGGTGTTATTTATGACAATCTTTGATATACTTTTTGATATTTCAGAAGCTGTAATTAAGAACTGGGAAAAACATAAAAAGAAAGTTAAATACCCATTATTTGCTGTTGCAGTTGGGAGTATAATCGCTTTTTTTCACTTTGCAAAGTAGTATACCACTAAAGCCGATTGGGTGACTTATAGAATCATACAATCGGCTTTTTTTGCATAATAAATATATAGTCAACAGAAATTTAAGCAATCATTATAAGGGGGAATTGTATGGGCGATAGAGTAAAAGAAGCCATAGAATTATTTGAAAAGGGTTTTAGTTGTTCACAATCTGTTTTTACAGCATATTCTGATTTGTTTGGATTGGATAAAGATATAGCCCTTAAATTAAGCAATGGATTTGGTGGTGGGATAGCAAGACGGCAAGAAATTTGTGGCGCTGTAACAGGGGCGGTAATGCTCATTGGCCTAAAAGAAGGAAAAATCATACCTTCTGATACCGTAGCCCATGAAAAAACATATGAAATGATCAATTGCTTTTGCCAAAAGTTTATAGAAAAAAATAACAGCCTCAACTGTTCTGAACTATTAGGGTGTGATCTTGCTCTAGCAAGTGAAAAAAGACTATTTGCAACTATGTGTAAAGGATATGTTCAAGATGCTGCAGAAATCATTAATAATCTATTAGACGAGTGATTAATACATAAGAGTAAAATCGATAGTGGTCGTAAGATTACATATCGATTTTTTTATCTGAAAAATGCTTATCTATTTTATGTAAATTCAATACAATTAATAATGTTTATGGTATAATTATCCTAATTAATTTATTTCTTTTGAATCAAATACTTAATAATTAGAAAAAAGCACACCTATCCCAAAATAGACCATAGATATATTTTCATTTAAACCAAAAGATAAGCGATAGAAAAACAAACAAAAGGACGTGTACAAAAAATGAACACTATAATACTAGACTTAGACGGAACTTTCTTAAGAAGTGACAAGACCATATCACAACAGAATATTAATACAATCAAAAAATTAATAGATTTAAATAAAGATATTATTATTGCAACGGCTAGACCTCCAAGAAGAGTGTATAATCAACTTCCTTGTGAACTACATAATAATAAAATCATTTTCTTAAATGGGGCTGTAATTCATCACAATGGCAAACCCATTTTTAATAAACATATTGCTGTAGATGATTTTACGACCATTTATAACTTAGTAAGAAAATACCCTGATAAAGGGGTAATTGCTGTTGAGTATGATCAATTGTATGCCATGGGCAATTTTGAATCTCATATTCCTAAAGTGTTTTATACTGAAGTAGATGAATTAGAGTATAAAGAAACACCTAAAATTCTTGTCAAAGTTTTAGATGATACCTTTAGAGAAGAATTGCTTTATCATTTACCACCAAACTGTAATATCGTTTTTACTGATAATGGTACTTTGGCTCATATAATGCATCAATCTGTTTCAAAAAGAAATGCTGTTCAATATTTATTTGACACCTACGGCGGTCATTTTAAGAATACCATTTGTTTTGGTGATGATTATAACGATATGGAACTGTTTAAAGAGTGTAAGGTAAGTGTTGCAATGAAGAATGCCATAAGTGAATTAAAAGAAATTTCTACCCATATAACCAGTTCCAACGATGAAGATGGTGTAAGTGAATTTATAAATACTTATTACAGTCTTATATAAAACTCTGTTTAAGAAGGTGTTCAATTGGATTTTTTAATCTCTGACATACAAAAGAATCTTATCGCTAATAAAAATAATATCATTGGCATAGATGGTGGTACTGGCGCAGGAAAATCTACTATTTTAACAGAATTACAATTAAAGCTAGAATCTTTAGGGTTAAGGGTTATTCCTTTAAGCATAGATGATTTCATTCATAAAAGAGCCATTCGATATGATACATCACAAGAGGAGTGGTACTGTTTTTACAAATTACAATGGCGTTACAATTATTTGATAAATGAAATACTAGCTCCTGCTAAAGCTCAGGAAAAACTTGATAAACAAATTGAACTTTATGACAAAGAAAAGGATCAATACAATATGGTTCCTCTTAATGCTAACACGCCATATATTATTTTATTAGAGGGTATGTTCCTCCAGCGGAATACATTGAAAAGATATTTTGATTACATTAGCTTTATGGATGTACCAAAAGAAGACAGAGTTGAAAGGGTTTTAAGACGGGATACCTATATTGGAAATGAAGCTGAGATTTATAATAAATATGAAAGTAGATACTTCCCTGCCGAGGACTATTACTTTAAAAGGTATACACCACTAAAAAAAGCGCATTCTGTCATAAGATCTGAATAAAATTACTATGTGACGCCAGTGGATTTATTCAATTAACTTGGTAATTATAAGGGGGTTCAAAACTTGAACACTGATGTAAAAATAAGATTAATCACAAAAGATGAATTAAATCAATTAATAAATTTATACAAACATTTACATACGGACGACCCTGATATTGAAAACACTGAATCTATTCAAGAACTATGGTATAGCATATACAATGATCCAAGCATATATTGCATAGTAGCAGAACAAAAAGGCCTTCTTATTTCAACTTGTAATATTACAATCATTAAAAACTTAACCAGAAATGCACGGCCTTATGGATTAATCGAAAATGTTGTAACCCACTCTGATTATAGAAATCTTGGTCTTGGGAAAAAGGTATTACAAAAAGCCATTGATATTGCAAAAGAAAATAACTGTTATAAAGTAATGTTGCTCACTGGTTCTAAAAAAGAGGAAACCCTTCATTTCTATAGAAGTGTAGGCTTTAAAGACGATATAAAAAAAGGATTTATTATAAATTTTTAATCTAACGGGGGGCGTTATGTGTACAGAAAATGAAATTTACAAACTCATACGAGTTTCAAATATAAAAAGAGTTATTCATTTGGTTATAGCGATACTAAATATATTTGTTGCCTTTTCCCTTATTTTTTTAAAATATAGAGAGTATCTATTTGTACTTAGAATACAGTTGATTCAACTGATAATACCTGCTTTATTTGGTTTATTATTTTACTTTTATAAAAAAGCGCACCAAAAAGGAAGCACCTATAAGATTAATGGGCCATATTTACAATATATTAATTTCGATACAAACCAATTTTATCGAATAAGTTATTCGGATATTAGTGAAATAAGACAAAAAAACGATACACTAGAAATATATTTGATAGAAAAGCCGTTGTATACTATTTGGAATAAAAAACGAAAAAACAAATTGATTGTCTCATCTGATTCTAGTGCTATTTATTCAGATCTTAAAGACTTATATGGATGGGATTCTAAACTTAAAGTTAATACAGTCTTAAATAGCAGTTAATAAAGTTTTTAGGTCCAAGGAGGTATTATGAATACTCAAGAAATGATTCAGCAGATTAAATATTTAAAAGCAATAGAAGCTAAGAGCAAGCGTAAAAATTATGATTTCGACTTACTTGAAAGAATGATTATTAAGCTAGTTTCTTTCACGGATTGTAATGAATGCAAAGAATTGTTAGGTGAATTAACACCCGTTCTTAAAGAAATAGAAAATAGTGTAATAACGAAAACAAATAAAGCGTACTCGACAATTATAGATAAATTAAAAACCCATCTAAGAGAGCAACATAACTTAGTTACCCCTAATTACTATGCAGAAACTTATATGTTGTATGGCCTTTCATTTGGATCGGCTATTGGTATAATAATTTCCATGAGTCTTAATCAAATGGCATTTATAGGTTTTGGTTTACCTATTGGTATGCTCTTTGGGCAATCAATTGGTGCAATACAAGATGAAAAAGCTAAAAAAGATGGGACTGTCATTTAATACCCTATAGAAATATACTATTTATTTTATCCGGATGAAATATCGGAGTATTTGAGAGATAATATGCATAAAATGAGTAGAACTAAAAAACCTAGAAACAATACAAATCATACTTTTTATATATACTTTTACTAAGGAGACTGCTATGGAATTATGGGATATACTTGATAAAGACAGAAATAAAACAGGAAAACTCATTGAACGGGGTCAGCATTTGAAAACAGGTGAGTATCATCTCGTGGTATTTGCTTTTATAAAAAACTCAAAAGGAGAATTGCTTATTTCTAAACGCACACCCAATAAGACTTATCCTAATACCTGGGAGATAACAGGGGGAGCTGCTGTAACAGGAGATACTAGCTTAACTGCAATTATTAGGGAAGCAAAAGAAGAACTAGGCATTAATTTAGAGATTGATAAAGGGAAAATCATAAAAAGTTTTAGATGTGATGTCAATCATTCTTACTTTGCTGATGTTTGGTTATTCGAGCAAGATATCAATTTTGATAATATCGTCTGTCAACCTGAAGAAGTAAGTGAAGCAGCATTGGTGACTAAAGAAGAACTTATTGCACTAATAAAGAACAATATGTTTATTCAAAATGATTATGTTCTAGAATGTTTAGAGTTACTATGAAACTGAGAATTTAAAGGTGGTTATAATGAATAAAGAAAGTAAAAAATTATTGAAGAGTTTAGGATTTATATTTATAGGGTTATTATTAACAACAAAGCTCCCCTATGATTCTTATTCCATAATCCAATATGTAATTAGACCTCTAACTTATAACAATACAACTCTTTACTTGTCAGGTATTGTGCCTTTTTTTTTAATTATAGTTGGATTGACGCGGTTATTTGAAGTAGAGTACTTTTCACAAGTTAATAAAATTGCAATATTTTTATTAATGGTAATTATTATAATGCCCACGATGAATAGCACCATCAACACCGTTAGAGCTTCTATTTTTCGTGTAATCAATGATGAACTAAAATCCCTAGATTTAGTTGAAAGCAATCTAAGTATAAATTCTGGGAATGCAAGTGATTCAATTCATTTTATAGTTAAATTAAAAATTATTGATTATAGTAACTTTCCTAGCAATTTTAACATTAGAATGCATATACCTAAAAATTTAAAACCCTATTTTGATACGGATTATCTGGAATTTGATGACAGCTACCAAACATACGGGAACAAACAAATATTAACTATCCACCAAAGGTTTACCTTACCAGCTGAAAGAGTATATGGAAGAGATAATAACTTTGATAACTATTGGAAAGAATCATTTGAATTGGAATTATATAATGAAAATGGTAGCGTAATTTTATTGCATCGAGGACGTTAATATAAATGGGAGGATTAAATAAATGAAAGCTTCTATAATCAAACTATTGCTTCTTATAGTAATTGTTTTTTCACTAGTTGGTTGTGAAGAACAGGGAAAAACAAGTAAAGGCGAAGTAAGAATTAAATCTTACTATGAAAAACCAGCCTCTCTAGATGACGAAAGCACAATTTTAATTAAAGGCTTATTAGAAGGCGAGGAGTATATAGAAATTATTATTAATGGTGAAATAAGGGACTTTGAACAGTATTCATTAATATGGTCTGGTAACGATATTGAGGAAGATGAATTAATAACCCATTATGAACGCATACAAGACAAAATAGTCGTTATTAAAACTTATCAACCAGAAGGTATTCCTATGGAGAAAATCAAATGGAAAAATATATTAGGGGATGAATATGAATACATCATTCAAGAGAGAGCTCTAGGACCTAATAGTAACACGACATTAATATATGATTTAGAAAACAATGAAAACATTAGTGAAGAAATAGAGACCATACAGGATTGAGCATATAATTGAATACAATTATTTAAGAGAAAGCGCGTAAAACTGCTTTCTCTTGCATTTTGTCTTGAATAATAGTATTATAACTTAGTATGCCATCTGGCAAACAAAAAACAAACTCGAGGTAGATTAAAGTGAATCCAAAAAATAAAGTTATATCACAAACATTTTATACCTTCTTCGTAAATGGACTTATGGCCCTTATGATTGGATCTGTTATGCCATTTATCATTGAAGAATATGTACTTAGTTACGCCGTTGCAGGACTTTTAATTTCATTGCATTCCTTTGGGAATCTATCAGCTAGTTTTATAGCAGGTTTTAGCATTTATCGTTTTGGTAGAAAAAAATCCATTGTATGTTTATCATCCCTTATTGCCATCGCATTTACTGGCATTATTCTAACCAATAATATTCCACTTCTATATGTTTTGTTTTATTTAACAGGACTGGGTAGAGGTAGTATAAGTAATGTAAACAATGGTATTATAAATGATATTGCCGTTGGAAAATCAGGAATGCTTAACTTATTACATACGTTTTTTGCCGTTGGGGCTTTTATCACGCCCATAGTTGCATCATTTATTACTGGAATGGGTTATAGCTGGAAATATGTGGTTATAATGGGTGTGTTTTTTGCTGTTTCAAGTGTGATTGTATATTCTATAATGAGAATGGAACTTATTAATGAAACTGACAAAGAATCAGAAGAAGAGGTGGTGGAGAGTAATCCCGTTCCTTTTTATAAGAACTTTGATTTTTATTTAGCTGGCGCATTGGTATTCTTTTATCTTGGAGCAGAGAATTCCGTAAATGGTTGGTTAGTAACCTACTTTAGCGATATTGGTATTATGAGTACTGCTTATGCTCAAAGGTTATTGTCTCTATTATGGGTCGTTATTATAATAGGTAGATTAACAACAGCTTACTTATCAAGAAACTTAAAAGCCAAAAGCTTAATTCTTATAAACTCTATTGGCGCTACAGTATTCTTTATTATTTTAGTTCTAAGTAGAGACCTTTTAATCATTACTGTTTCTCTTATAGCCTTTGGATTCTTTTTGGCAGGGGTTTATCCTACGACTATATCATCAGTAGGTAGAATCGTTAAAGGATCTAGTGCAGGAATCGCTGTTCTTCTTGCCTTTGCTGGCGTTGGTGGAACTATTTTACCAGCTCTTACAGGTGCAGTTGCAGAGAAATTTGGAATGGCAGGCGGTATGATATTAATTGCAGTTGATATTATTCTTATGCTAATTTTAGCAGTTATGATTAGATTAAGAGGGAATAAAGTTATTGTATAATATAACAAAAGAAGAAGTTGTGATTGCTCATAGCTTCCTCTTTTTTATTTTGGTTTATCAATTTTTTGAAATTGTCCTGTCATACCCATCTTAAAAGCAAGTATAATTATTGCTTTTTCTTCCTCAGAAATTTCTCGGTCATACATTTTTTCAAATTGAGCAATAAGCCCTTTGTAATTGATTTTCTTTTTTGGTTTTCTTTTAATAGTTGTTTTAGTTAAATTATAACTATAAATCTTTGGCTTCATTTTATTAATTTCTAATATTTTAAAAACTTCTTTTGTAAAATAGGCATCATTAAACGCATCATGTAATGATTTATCAATTGGTATATTTAAAAATTCAACGGCATTTCTTAGCCCAATTAAGTTGCCTGAAGGTAATTGAAAATGTTTAGAAGCATATCTTTGAATATTAATGTATCTTTCAATATGGAATTCCTTCTTAAAGCCATGAAAAATAACATTTCTATACAATTCTTTTAAATCCCCCATACCCCAAACACAATAAATATTCTCTGTATCACCAATAAACTCTAAAAAGTCTTGAAAAATTTCCTTAAACGGCTTTGCCATATCCAGTTGTTCTTGTTTTATATTTGTTAGCTCCCCAATAAATGGATGCATTTTAGGGTATAATGTAGGCTTGATAATGGCATCAAATGTACCTACTTCCTGTAGAGCCTCATCAAGTTTATAAGCACCAATTTGAATGATTTCAAAAGGACACTTTTCATTTTTAGGATTTTTAAGAGCCTCACCAAAAGCTTGATTAAACTCTAGATCAAATATTAGATAGTACATATTTTCAGCTCCGTTCCTTTAGTGTTCAAGTAACTCAGCTTACGGCTCTTACTACTTATTAGCACAAGCTTTATTTGAATGTAGTATGCTCAAATCCTTACAGCAAAACTTAAGAATACTACTCTCATAATATATATTATATAGTTAAGTATTGAATATATCCATTTATTTAAATAATTTTATAATAATTTTTGATAAAATAAAAGGTTGCAATTAAGTATTATGTTATTATATATATAAATTTGGGAGATAATTCATCTTTTGGTTGTAGTAATAGATGAGGAGATTATTTTAATAAAGGAGGTATTAAATGGAGCCTGATATTAGCAAACTCATTCTTTTAATCAAGAAGAAAAAACCTAGTGCTTTAGAAAAAATTATGAACTTGTATATGAACTCTGTTTACGGCATAGCAAAAAGTATTATAGGGACCATTGGGTCAGAAGAAGATATTGAAGAATGTGTTCAAGATGTTTTTATAGATGTATGGGATAACATAGATAAATACGACGCAGAGAGAGGCGCCTTTAAGACTTGGATTTTTATTTTATGTAAGTATAAAGCCTTGAATAAGAAAAAATCAATTGAACCCACTTTACAAACCGTAGCCATAAATGAAACACATTTTAGTTCTGACTCATTAGAAAAAAGTCTTTTATCCAAAGAAGCAAAAAGCGAAATAATTGATGCAATCAAATCACTTGGAAAAATTGATAGAGAAGTATTTGTAAGAAGATTTCTATTAGAAGAAAGCATTAATGAGATTTGTGAATTTATGAATCTAAGCAGACAGGCCGTAGACAATCGATTATGGAGAGGTAAGAAACTAATTAGAGCGATTTTGAATTCTAAGGAAAGGGGACATTTTTATGGATAAAAATGATAAAGAAATTCTCAATATCCTTAAAGAATTTTCTCAAGAAGAGTGTGTTCACCTAATGGAAAACTTATTCGAGGACGGTATGGATATTAATGATTTGCAACAACGAAGAATGGGAAAAAAAGTTTTAAAAAGCATTAAGCCCACAAAACCAATTTATCAGAAAAAATTTATCGCCGCATTATGTATGAGTTTTATTATATTATTTATGACCTTAACGTCTTTCGGTCAAAAAATCATTGCTGAAATAGGCAAACGTTTTTATTTTATACCAGGCATAGGTACCTTAGTAGAAACAGATTTAGATAACATTTATATTCTTTCAAGACCAGTTGTAAGTAAAAAAGGAGATACTGAAATTACTGTTATATCGGCCCAAAAAGAAGGAAATCGATTAATACTTTTTCTTAGAGGAAAAGGTATTGGATACTCATTTGCAAGAGAAATATATATTGTTAAAGAAAATGGCGAGAAAATACCAAATGACCATTTTATTTGGGGTAGCGGTGATAAAACCTCAAGTGGTTATTTTACTTATTATAATCTACCTAATGACTTAACGACATTTGATCTGCAAATTAATGATTTTATAATTCCAATAGAACTAGAAACGGGTGCTGGATATCAAGATTACTCCAGTATGGGGCCTACAGATATAAACAATGGTTTAGGGATTACTTTAGTTCCAGTTAAAATCAATAATATGATTCATTTTTCTCTAGTAGATCATATTTATGATGGAAGGTCCATCTATCTTTACGGAAAAGTAGATAAAAATCATAATAGTGATACAAATATATTAATAGAGGATGAACATAATGTATCTTATTCTTATAATGAAACTCCTGATATTTGGCCAAAATCTAATTTTGAGTTCCAACCCTCAGTGACTGGAAAGAACTATCATATTACAATTCCTGAAGTGACATTACAGTATAAAGTTAATCACGAAGTAAGTATTCCTGTTCCAACTGAAGGAGAAACAAAGATTAATAAAAAAGTTAGGCTTTTAGATTTTGAATTTGAGATTATTAAATCAATCAGAAACGAAGACACCATAAGAGTTTTTATAAATACCAAATATAATGAAAACAAATCAGAAAACTTAAGCTTGCTACATTTTAACACGTATCCAATTGACGGTGGATATGGATGGACTTTTGATGACACTACATCAGTTGAGTACTATGATATACCTATACTTTCTGATGAGAGTGAAATAATAATACAATTTACAAGCATAATAACAAATTTAGAAGGTCCTTGGGCCTTTGAGATAGATATTGATACTCTATAAATAAATTATGTGAAGCAACTATTAAATTCTCTTAATAGTTTTGTTTCACATAATTTTTTTATTTCTTACTATTATGTATGGAATATGATATAATATTAATGAATTTTTAAAGCAAATAATATTCTTAAAAGGAATGGTATCTATGAGTTCTTATAATTTTAAAGTCAAGCAAACACCTTTAGAAGCATTAAATTTTCTAAAAGAGGGTATGGATTATGATTTAATTCACGAAAAAGTACATACCTTAGACAACGGTATGTATTCTATTATTGTGGTATACGAAAAATACTTTATGAGAAATAGCAGTAGAGCTGCATTAACTGTGACCATTAATAACTTTTATGGTGATACTGAGATTGAATCTGTTTCAGCAGGAGCATCCCAAGGGATGTTTTTTAGAATCGACTGGGGCGCAAATGATGAGTTTGCTAATTCTGTGAAATATTTATTCAGAGAGCATATTATAAATTAACAAGAAAAAATAAATAAGTATTCAAATATTAACAAGGTATTTGAATACTTATTTATTAACAGTGGATAACTAATGAATTTTACATTTGGATATTTTCAATATTTTGAACGTCTAAAATAACGCCGGTAGTAGCATTAATATCAACAATATACACCTCGTAAGGCGTAAGTACAATAACTTCATAAATGAACATATCCTCATCAGGGAATAATTCAGCCTTGAATACTTGACCTTGGACATGGTCTCTAGCAATTTGAATGGCTCTTTCAATAGATATTATATCATTGTCTAGATCCCAATTGTTATTGTCGTCCCAGTCATTATCCCAATTTTCGTTATTGTTCCAAATATTGTTGTTGTCCCAGTCGTTATTATCTTCCCAGTTATTATTGTTCCAATTATCATTGTTATTCCAGTTGTTGTCTGCCATTATCATTCACTCCTTCTTTTACTATTTCATTATATGTAAGAAGGAAGGAGAATGTTATTACTAAGGGATTATAATATCAATAGGCGTTTATTATTATTGAATAGTTGATATAGTAAATCATTAATTAAAGAGGGCGTAATAGAGTGCTAAATTCATTTAATAAAAAAATTAACTAATTATAGGAGAAGTCTATGAAAAAGAATAGAAAAATAATAACAATCATTATTTCTATATTTGCCATTATGGCTTTAGGAATAGGTGCATTTGCTTTAATCATTTCATATAGAATGAGTTTAATACCTTCTATGACTTTTGAAGAGATGCTTAACTACACCACTAAAGATAATGAAGATGCAATTATAACAGTAGGCATTATGAAGAATGGTGAGATAGATTTTACTGTGTACGGTGAAAATTCAACAATTCTACCTCAAAATGAATTCCAATATGAAATAGGTTCTCTAACAAAAACTTTTACTAGTTCTTTATTATGTAAAGCAATTGATGAAGGTAATATTACCCTTTCAGATTCAATTGATCAATATATGGATCTTCCAGCAAAAGATTATTACCCTAATTTGAAAGACCTTGTGACGCATACTTCAGGGTATAAAAATTACTACTTTCATTGGAAGATGGCAACTAACTTTCTAAAAAGAGAAAAGAACGATTATTATAGCATCAGCACTGAAAGCCTTAATAACAAATTAGGAAAAGAATCTATTAAAGAAAAAGAACACCCTTTTAAATACTCTAATTTTGGTATATCGGTTGTAGGAAGTGTTTTAGCTGAAGCATATGACAGTGATTTTACAACACTTATGACTGAATTTATTCAAACTGAGTTAAATCTTGAAAACACAACAATATCAAAGGGTGTAGGAGATATGAATGGATACTGGAATTGGCGAGATGATGATGCTTATATTCCTGCGGGTGGTATTATTTCTACCATTACCGATATGATGACATACCTAAATATACATATGACAGAAGAATTGCCCTACCTATCATTAGGACACGAACCACTAGCTCAAGTTTTAGCCACTACAAAGCAGTATGAAAAAATGGGAATCCGAATAGACGCTGTTGGTATAAGTTGGATGATTGATGCTGAGAATAATCTTATTTGGCACAATGGTGGTACCAGTAATTTCAATAGTTATATGGCTTTTGACAAAGAGCTTCAGGTTGGCGTGGTAATTCTTTCGAACTTACCTCCAAAATATAGAATTCCAGCCACTGTAATGGGTGTAAAATTGATTACAAGCTTACAAAATGATGATGATAACTAAAATAAATAATTTAGGGAGGGAGTAGTCTATGGAAGCAATTGCATTTCTATTTATTGGTGGTTTAGCTTTGTTCATTATAATCCTTCTTGCAGTTAAGATGGCTATGAAAGAAGCGTTACAAGAATTTAAAGATGAAATCATAAAAGAATTTAATTTAAAGAAAGAAGTAGAAGATAGTGACAACAGCCCGATATAAAAATACAAATCAGGAGAATATTTTCTATGAAAGAGAAGGAATTCATACAATACATAGGTGACTATAGGGTGCATGATGGGGTTATAAAAGAAATAATCGAGATAGAAGAATCTGTAGAGGTTTTAATAAAAAGTCTTGATAATGAATTATTTAAACTAATTTTTAATGGTGTTAAAGAAATTAAAGCAAATAAAGCTAAGGGAAGGATGAACTAGAGGATGCTTACTTTGAGATCATTGGAAAAAGTTATACACTACAAGAGATTTCGCATAAGATTTAATGAAACAGGTTAAGCGTATTAAGGCTAGTTTTTAACAAGACTCCATAGCATTAATTTAAGGGGAAATGGGGAATAATAATGAAATTTATGCCATTACGTGTACTATATATGTTCTTAGGGTTATTCATAATATCATTACTTCTATTATACAGATGGAATAAAATACCACCATCGATGGATATCAATAATATTCAAATTACCTGTGTAGTGGAACAAGATAATGATATTCTAGATACATATTTTAAAACATGGGACCATTATAAGTATGGGTATACCTTCTCCATACAACTTAACAGTGATCAACCAATTATTGGAGATACCTATAATACTGATATATATTTACTCATTAAAGATTATCCAGCAAATCTAATTTGGTTTAAAGGAGAAGTTCCAAAAGGAATCAGTAGAGGAATTAATCTAAGAGACTTTAAATATGCCATAGAAAAATTATATGATGAAAGAGTAATTTCATTAGAAGAAAAAGAAAATAATTTAGCAGGATATTATTATCAAGGATTTTCTTTTGTTAGAGATGAATTTCCAGTAAATATGCGACTACTTTCTATATCAGAAAAGGAGATAATTTTTAATGAAGCATATATAGTAATATCATATTATGAGAAGAAGCCACTCAAGGAATTTCAAATTACTAAAACTATTCCAATTGACATTGATTTTTAATCGTATCACTAAAATTCCACTATGAAGGATGGACTTTTAAATAAGAGTTTGTGAAAATTTTTGGGTCACATAGAAAGGAAAAGAAACATGCATTATAAAGAAGCTAAGTCTATCTTGTCTCCAAGAAATGGCATGAATATATATCGTGGATGTACTCACGGTTGTATCTACTGCGACAGCAGGAGTACTTGTTACAATATGCAACACGATTTTGAGGATATTGAGGTAAAGAGGAACGCTCCTGAATTGTTAGAAGTCACACTTAGGAAAAAACGTAATAAGTGTATGATTGGTACAGGGGCCATGTGTGATCCCTATATGCATATTGAAGCGGATATTAACCATACGAGAAAGTGCCTTGAAATAATTAATAAATACGGTTTTGGACTTTCTATCCAAACAAAATCAAACCGTATTTTAAGCGATTTAGACCTACTTAAAAGTATCAATGAAAAAAGCAAATGTGTTGTTCAAATGACACTCACAACTTATGATGAGCATTTGTGTAAAATTATAGAACCAGCAGTTTCTACCACAAAAGAACGCTTTGAGGTATTAAAAATCATGCGTGATAATAATATCCCAACAGTTGTATGGCTAGACCCTATTTTGCCCTTTATTAATGATACAGAAGATAATCTAATGGGCATTCTGGATTACTGTACCAAGGCCAATGTATACGGTATAATTTGTTTCGGTATGTGCTTAACATTACGAGATGGCAATAGAGAATATTTTTATTCAAAGCTTGATGATCATTTTCCTGGACTTAAACAAAAGTATCAAAAGAAGTATGGTTACAGCTATGAACTAAAAAGTGACAACCATGAAAAGCTAATGAATCTATTTTATAGTGAGTGTAAAAAGCATAACATTCTCTGTGACAATAAAGAAATATTTAGATACCTTCATAGATTTGAAGAAAAAGAGCAACTAGAACAGTTAACTTTATTTTAATAAGTTTATAGGATATAAAAAAAGCCCAAATTTATGGGCTTTTTTTTATTACGCATACCATTTTGCTTGAAATTCATACATTGTCTTATAAAGTCCTTCTTTATCTATAAGTTCATCATGTGTTCCTATATCTATAATATTGCCATGGCTCATTACGATAATTCTATCCGCGATTTTAGCTGAGCCAAGTCTATGGGTTACAATTATAGAAGTTTTTCCCTTTGACATCTCTGCAAACTGAGTATAAATTCTAGTTTCTTCAATAGGGTCAATTGCAGCTGTCGGTTCATCTAATACAAGTAAATTATGAGTTCTGTAAAAACCTCTCCCAATGGCTATCTTTTGCCATTGTCCACCTGAAATATCTATACCACCAAATTCTCTAGATAGCATCGTATTAAGACCTTCTGTATAACTTCTATCAGATAAATCAATTTCAGACTTTTTAATAGCACTATTAAGATGTTCTTCATGATTGTCTCGATTGCTTTGGCTTATGATAAGATTATCTTTTAAGGGCATTTTATACTTTTGAAAACGTTGAAACACCCCTGAAATATGTTTGTATATAGAAGCAGGAGCAATGGTTTTAGTATCAATTCCATCAATAAAAATACTGCCTTCATCAGGAAGATATAGCCCAGTAATTAATTTAACTAGAGTTGATTTTCCAGAGCCATTTACACCTACAATTGCAAGAGTTTCTCCATCCTTTATATCCAAGTTAATATTATTTAATGACAGTTTGTTGGTGTTGGGATAAGAAAAAGAAACATTTTTAAGAGCTATTTCTTTAAGTTTTAAGTCTTGCTCCTTCCCAGTTCTTTCAGGTAACTCTAGAAAAAACATATAATTTTGTACCAATCCCATACCTTCAGTAATATTCATAACTCTACGACTTACAGCGTATTCCATAAAGTCAAATAGCTGATCCACAGTAGAAAAAACCGCGGCAAACATACCTATACTAATTTCTCCACGAATTAAGTAAATATAGGTTAAATAAATAGTACCTAAGTAACCTATAAGCAAAAAGAATCTAATTTTAAGTTCCATTAACTCTAAACGTCTATTGGTATTCCAAGTTGTTTTACAGGTAAGTTCAAGGGCTGTAGTGTATAATGTTCTAAAAAACCAAAAACCACCTATTAAACGGGTTTCCTTAGAATACTCTCTATCATTAATACATTGTTCGTAATATTCATATTTTCTACGCAAAGGGGCAACTTCATTTTCAAGATTGGCATATGCTTTGAATCGAATTATTTGACCAATAAAACTCGGCACAAAAGCGAATAAAATACATAGAATTAAGATTGGTTTCACATAGTATAGATAAATAGCCATAAAGATAAAATAAGGCACAGAATATACGACAATATTCAAAAAAGCACTATACATTAAACCAGCACTTTTAATGCCTTTATTTGCTTTATTAATTTTATCTAATATTGCTTTGTTTTCAAAACAAATAGGTTCAACTTTTGAAGCTTTTTCATTTAGATTCATACCCAAAGCACCTTGGAGCCTTAACATCAAATTGTTTTTCATAATATCAGACATTCCCATTAAAAATAGAACAACAACCATTACTATAGACATTAAAACACCATAAAACAAGGGGCTATTAATAGAGCCAGTAGAAGTGGTAGCTTGGTTAACTGAATCAAAGAACAGCTGTTTAAATAATGCAATGGCAGCAGTAGAAAACCCTGCAAGTGCGTTTATTAGGATTACAAAAGCAAAGTAGATAGGGAAATTCTTCCAAGATACTTCTGTAAAATGCTTAATCATTTTAGTAAATCCAGCTTTTGGAGGATTGTTTATCATTGATACCAACTCCTTTGACTTTCAAACATAGTATAATAAATCCCTTTTTGGTCAATTAATTTTTTATGTGAACCTTCTTCAGCGATTCTGCCTTTTTCTAAAACAAATATTTTGTCAGCAATCTTTGTTGATCCTAGTCTATGGCTAATAAAAATAGAGGTTTTACCTTTGCTAATTTTTTCAAACTCTTCATAAAGCTTACTTTCACTAATAGGATCGAGAGCAGCAGTAGGTTCATCTAGGATTTTAACAGGAGCAGGACTCATAAGGGCTCGACTCATTGCTATTCTTTGCCATTGCCCACCTGATAAATCAACACTTTCTTCATCTAGTTTTCCTAAAGGTGTTTGAAACCCTTTTGGAAGGGAAGATAAAGCTTCATAAATATCTAAATCCTTTGTAATATGTATCATTTTTTCTTTAGAATCATTATTATTTAAGCTATTTATATTTCCTATAAGAATATTTTCCTCAGCACTAATATGGTATTTTGCAAAATCTTGATAGATGCCTGAGAACATGGCTTTAAGTTCTTTTTGTTTATATGCTTTAATGGACTTTTCATTAATCAATATTTCGCCTTCAAAGTTAGTATATAGACCTGTGATTAATTTAGTAACTGTGGTTTTGCCAGCACCATTAGCACCAACAAACGCGTAATGAATACCATTTTCTAATACCATATTCATATCTTTTAATATATAGGTATCTGTACCAGGGTACTTAAAACTTACATTCTTAAACTCTAAGGTTTTAAAAACTTGTTGTTCTGTAGTAGGTAAATCCGTAACACCTTCAACTTCTTCAATGTTTGCAAGAATCGTAAACTCCTTTATGTACTCATTATATTTAGACAGTTGAGATACAACTCGTGTCATTTCTTCCCCCATAAGCTTTATAAGGTCATATACAGCAGTAGCAATTGCAATGAACATCCCTTGACTTAATTCACCTGAAACAGTAGGGAAAATTAGTGCTAAAATGATAACAGAGGATAAAATATTTGTGATAGCACTCCCACCATACATATTAAGGCTTCTTCTTATCTCTGCTTTTAAATTTATTATTCTAGACTGTTCAAACTGTTCATGCCAATACTGGTTTAAATGATTAGTAAAAGCAAATAGAGTTCTTTCATCAGCAGCTTCACGCCCAGATAGTACTTCGGAAATATACTGATAGCGCCTGTCGTATTGTGCAGCTGATTTAGTTGCAGTATAAGCAGTTTTACCACCTTTGAGTGAAATAGGAATTAAAGGAATGGTAAGAAGGGTTATAAGAATACCAACCCACCAAATCTGAGTAAAGATTATAAGTAGTACACCTGTGATTCTAATTAAATACAACATAAAATTAAAAGTTCTTTGGAGCATCTCACTAACATGGATCTCAATATTTTTACACACACGATTGACAAGATCCCAAGTTTCTGGATTTTCAACTTGGCTGTACACCATACGTGCCCGTTTATCTGTAAACTCCTTTGATAGTTGCTCTTCGACCCTTATTTGTATTTTTTTAACAAAGTACTTGCCAATGTTAAAAGAGACTCTTTTCCATCCAACCAAAGCCATTAATAAAGCAAGCCAAGGCAAAACTTCAGTAGAAGTAAGTTCACCCTGTGCAACAAGAATAGCTGAATCAATAAATTTGGCAATAACTAAAACTTGAAATACATTGGTAAGAGCAGTACATAATTTCTGAATGCCTAATGCTATTGTTCCTATTGGGTCGCATTGGTAAGGTATAATAATAAAGTGCTTCCAATTATACACTTGAGCTTTTAACTTGAATTTCAAAAAAATTCCCCCCGTTTTATATGAAATTGTATCTTCTGTCACAAAAAAAATAATAGATATAATTATATTACAAAGAAATATAATTATCAAATATTTTTTAAAATTAATACGGTATATTTCATAACTCTTTAAAATGTAGTATAATTAATTATTAAAGAAATCCGTTTAGTAAGTATAAGCGGTACAAGAATGAACACTTTTGGAGTTGATACAATTTGAAATTTCTTATATTAGGAAGTGGTGGATGTGTGGCATTACCTAAACCATTATGCCATTGTAAAATATGCAAAGAGGCAAGAGAAAAAGGTAAGCCATATTCAAGATTTGGTTGCAGCCTTTATTTAGAAGATATAGGCTTGTTAATAGATACTCCAGAAGATATTGTGCATGCACTTAATTACTCTAATGTTTCACAAGTTAATTCTGTAATGTTTAGTCATATGGATCCAGATCACACTCTTGGTATGCGCGTTTTTGAACATATGAGATTAAATTGGTTAAATGTTTCAGAAGGGATCGAATGCCAGGATCCCATAAATGTGTTTGCAATGGAACATGTTATGTGCGACATTAATTCTATAGGCTCTGTAAGGGGCTCCTTTCTAGATTACTATGAAGAAACTAGGAATTTAATAAGAAGAAATAGTGTAAGAGATCAGGTTTATTTAAATAATATAAAGATTACATTTATTAAAATTGATTCTTCTACAGTATTTGTTTTTGAAGATGGAAATAGTAAATTGATATATGCGCCTTGCGATACTAAACCTTTCCCACAAAATGATTTATTTAATAATGCAGACGTATTGATTATTGGAAATACTTTTGTTGGTGAAGTATTAAAAAATGATTATGTTTTAAGTGAAGAAAATATATTACGCAAAGAATTGTTTAGTATGGATGAAATCCAAGATTTAAAGAATAACTATAATATTTGCAAGGTCATTATAACTCATATCGAAGAAGACTGGGGAAAATCATACGATGATTATTTGCATTTGCAAAGTAACTATAATCAAATATATTTTGCATATGATGGTATGAAAGTTATAGTATAAATATAAAGATAATCTTTGATAAGTACAGTTGTATCTGACAAATTTTTACTACATTAAAATGCATAAAGAAGGGATAAAACAATGATACATGATATTGATCCAAGAATATTTAACAAAAAAAATACCCAACAATATCTCCTTGTGTAATTGTAGCTGTTCATGATGGAATCGCCTTCTATTACCTAAGTATGCAGGGCGAGCACATACAAATTATGCACTCATAGCTGGTTTTTTAGAAATAGGAGAGAGTTTTGAACAAGCTGTTTACAGAGAAGTAATGGAGGAAGTAGGACTAAAAGTTAAAAACTTAAAGTTCTATAAAAGTCAACCTTGGCCGTTCACAGATACAATCCTCGCAGGTTTTTACGCTGAACTTGATGGTCCAAATACCATAATACTTAAGGATCATAAAAAGAGTAGTAGTTTTATTTTAGAGTAATTAGAAAAGTAAGAAGTGTACATTGCAAAAGATGAAAATTAAAAGGACCGTAGGAATTATGAGGATTTATGAGGATTGATGATGTGTGTATGTTTTCAAAGTTTCCTTTATTGCGATTAATAGCAGTAAATAAAGCATACAGACGTAAAGGATTTGGTACAGAAATACTTAAGATTTATGAATCTAAATATAAAGGTAAAGTTGACAGAATTTTTTTGTGTGTCAGTAGCTTCAATGATAAAGCAAAAGCATTATATTTGTTAGTTGGTTTTAAAGAGGTTGGGAAAATAGATGGTTTATATCCATGCAAACGGGCCTCCCCGTTACATAATAAAAGGAGATAGGTATAAATGAAAGCTTATATTGCAATAAAATATCATATTAATCTAGAGAATAAAGAGTTAATTGAAGAAATATCAAACGCTCTTGAGGTAAATAAAATTAAATCCTGTTGTATAATAAGGGATAAAGAAGAGTGGGGTAGGAAAACATTTTCTGTTGAAGAATTAATGAGTATTTCTTTTAAAGAGATAGAAATAAGTGATTTTATAGTTGTTGATTTAAGCGAGAAAGGGGTAGGCCTTGGTATAGAAGCAGGATATGCATACGCAAAAGGAATCCCTATTATTACAATAGCCAAAGAAGGAAAAGATATATCAAACACTTTAAAAGGAATTTCTAAAAAAATATATACTTATGAAGAAAGCAGTGATTTAGTCAATTATTTTAAGCGCCTAAAAGAGACAAGTATAATCCACAATAGTATTTAATTGCGAAGTACTATAAATTAAAGAGGGATTGTGGGAAGTGGATTGTAAAAATTGACAAGAGATTTAACTATTTAACTATAGAGATTAAGGATTTATTTATTAAGGAGTGTGAAATCTGTGATTATATTAAGTTTGATGGCAATTTTGGGCATGATATTTATATTTATAGGTTGGCGTATATGGAAGAAGGAACAAATTTCACTTATACATTCGTATCATTATACAAGAGTTTCTGAAAATGATAAAAAACCGTATGCTGAAAAAATGGGTAAAGCATTTATTCTTATGGGTATAGGAATGATATTGACAGAAATAGTTAATTTTGTGACAAAGACAACTTATGGTTGGGTAATTTTTGTTATATCCTTTGTCTGGGGAACGGTAATGTTTTTTAAAGCACAAAAAAAATATAACAATGGGGTATTATAACTTTATAGATGCCCCGTTCGAAGGCATCTATAAAGTGAAAGTTATATGAAATTCCACATATAAGTAATACTAGGAGGAAGTATATGAAAATAGTCGTTGATAAAGACATAGTTTTAGAAACTTTAAAGGAAAAGGATGTTCAAGAGAGTTTTGAATTAGTAGATCGTAATAGAGGCTATTTGCGTGAATGGTTACATTGGGTTGATAAAACTAAAAGTGTAGAAGATAGGATGAAGTATATTAATTATGCTCTAAATAAACAAAACAATAACGAAGGTTTAGACTTTAAAATAAAGTATTGTGATACATTGATTGGATCCATTGGTTATGACTTAGGAGATTTTAAATCTGCAGAAATAGGATACTGGATAGAAAAACAATATTCCGGTAAAGGTATAGTAACTAAATGTTGCGAAAGGCTAATAGAATATTTATTTAAGGAATTAAAAGTACATAGAATCGTCATTAAAGTTGCTGAAAAAAATATAAAAAGCAGAAAAATACCCGAAAGATTAGGGTTTAAGCAGGAAGGCATTTTAAGAGATGTAGATATATTACATGGACAATATCATAGTGATGTAATATATGGTATTTTAGAAAATGAGTACAATAAGAAGTGACTTTTGACAGCCTAATCGATCACTCTAAAGTTCTGGAATATTGGAGATGCATAAGTTTGGTGACATTACACTAGGTACGAGAAAGGAATTCAGATGAACGATAAATTTAAAGATATAACTGGTTCAGATAATTGGAAGAATATTGTATTAATTGATAAAGGTTGGTCAAGTGACAAAAAGTACTATATTAATACTAATAATGGCGAACAGTTTTTACTTAGATTATCCAACATATCAGAGTATCATACTAAAAAAGATGATTATGAATTGCTAAAACAACTTGATGAACTTCCAGTGATAATGTCTAGACCATTAGCCTTCGATGTATGTAATGATGGTAATGACGTCTATACTTTATTTACCTGGGTAGATGGTAAAGATGCAGAACGTATTATTCCTATGCTAAGTGATATAGAACAGTATAAGATAGGGGTTCAGGCTGGGGAAATTTTAAGAAAGATTCATGAAACTAAAGTTCGGCATAACCTACCAGAGTGGTCACACCGCTTTAATAATAAAATTAATCGAAAAATAGCAGCATATGAGGCATGTTCTATAAAATTCGAGGGTTCTGATTCGATTATTAATTATATTAATGAAAACCGATTTCTTTTAGAAAATAGGCCCCAAGTTTTTCAACATGGAGACTATCATATTGGCAATATGACAATATCGGAAAAAGGTGATTTAGGCATAATAGATTTCAACAGACTTGATTTTGGAGATCCTTGGGAAGAATTTAATCGAATCACCTTTTGTGCTGGGGTTAGTAAGTTTTTTGCCTCTGGGCGCATTAATGGTTACTTTGATAATAATGTTCCAGACACTTTTTTTAGGTTGTTAGCGTTATACATAGGTTGTAATCAACTTAGTTCAATTCCTTGGGCTATACCATTTGGTCAAGATGATATTAATTATATGCTTAAACAAGCCATGAATGTCCTCGAGTGGTACAAGGGCTTTAAAACTTATATACCTAGTTGGTATATTTTTAATAATGAAATTTAATTATGTTATTCAAAGACTATTTCGTGCAAAGGAAAAGTACATGAAAGCATTTATTTTATATTAGTAGGTTGTTCTTTAGCAGGATAAAGTCTTACATAAAGTTAAAAACTTACAATATTTATTATGAATAAAAATTAATTGAGAGGAGTAAGCAAATGATATCCACTGCAACAGCAAAAATTATTAATATTTTACCGGATAGATTTGTCACATACATATCTAAAAAAGTTGTTAATAAACTCCTAAAAAAATATGCCACTATAAATATAGAGGGAAGTGAAAATTTAAAAGAAATTAAAACGCCAACTATTTTTATATGCAATCACTTAAGCAATTCTGATGGATTGGTTTTAGACAAGGCACTAAAAGAGATTGATCCAACTTTTGTAGCAGGTGTAAAGCTGTCCAATAATGCTGTTACAAGTATAGGGATTAATGCAATTAAGACTACAAACATAAAACCGAATACTGCTGATAATGAGGGTCTTAAGAAAATTATTAACCTTGTTAAACAAGGGGAAAGTTTATTGATTTTTCCAGAAGGAACTAGAAGTAGAGTTGGTAGTTTAATAGAAGCAAAGAGAGGAACCCTTCTAATTGCAAGGATGACAGGAGCTCCTATTGTACCTATTGGTTTATATGGTACAGAAAAACTCTTACCAATAAAAAAAGAAGGCGATATGAGTGGGGAAACCTTTAATCATGCCGATGTGTATATCAACATTGGAAAACAATTTGAATTTCCCAAGAGATCAAAAGAGCAAGACAAAAAAGAATACGATGACTTTACCACAAACTACATAATGAAAAAAATAGCAGAATTATTACCTGAGAATTATAGGGGGGTATATAAATAAGTCGACTGGAAACAATAATCGAACATAATTTATACTGTTATTATATAAAAATTTATTAATAGTTATAGGGAAGTAATTTACTCCTTTATTTCATTGCTGGGAGTAGACTAAGTAGATAACAAGGGGGAGCAGTTTAATGAAGTTAAATATTGAACAGAAATGGGATCAAATGGAGAAATAGAAGAGGCTGTTAACTTTCAAGAAAAATTTTTTAACAGCTGGATTGAAATGTAAAGGAGCATGAAAATGATTAAAGGTCAACAGATTATTTTAAAACCATCCAAACTAAGTGACAAAAGAAAAATATATGAATGGTTGTGTTTATCAGAAACAGCTAGAAGCCATATGGGTCCCCCTAATTTTGAGGATACACCTATACCAAGTTGGGAAGAATACTGTGAGGATTTTGAAGATTATTATTTTGACGGCTCAAAACCAGAGTGTGGTCAACTATGGATAATAAGCTACGAGAACGAAGAAATAGGCGCTATATGCTATTCTTCCTTTCATTTAAAAGGTAAGAGTGCAGAGCTTGATATATGGATGTCAACTGAAAAGCACTGTGGAAAAGGATTCGGATCTGAGTCTATTAAGGTTTTTTGTGACTATTTAATTCAAATTCTTGGTATTGAACGATTTATTATTAGACCATCAAAAAGAAATACACGGGCTGTTAGAGCATATGAAAAAGGCGGTTTTGTAAAAGTTTTAGATGAAGATAAGCAAAAAGTTGTAAAAGAATTTCTACTAGATGAATATTTAGACGTTTATGGACAGGGTGATTATGGAATAGGTGACGATGTTGTATTAATAATGTAAGCAACCATAGAATTTTTAGTGATTAAAGGAGGAATACAATGAATTGTAAAAATTGTAACAGTACCAGAATAGAGGACAGCATTGCAATAGGTCTTTCTGCTAAGACAGGTAATATTGGACCAAAGTCTACAAAAATTTTGGATTATGTGTCTCAAATGTACTGTGACATGTGCCTGGATTGTGGAGAAATTCTACGTTTCTATATCAAAGACGATACTAATAGAAAATGGATAAAAAAACCAGGTTCTTTTGGTACTAAATAGATGATTATTATTTATTAAGAGTGGAGTGCAATTTCTAGTAATCTAAGGAACATAAAATAAAAAACTATATTTTTTCTCATACATTCAACTATTCGCTAAACACAACTTTAACGAAAAGATAGTCGTAAATTCTACCTTTGAATCCAAAACGTATATTACGACTATCGATCATTTATTTCTATTTTAAAATTAATTTTTATTAATATTTTTAATCTCATTAAATAAATGTCTTCTTTTGTATATTCCAAGTACTAAAACACCATATGCAACAATGCTTAAAATAGTTGTTAAACTGGTTGATATATAGGTTGATAATGCAATTATTTCGCCCATTGATATTCTATTAAAAATCCGTAAATTTGACCAATTGTTAATTAATGGGTATAAAATCCTTGGGAAAATAAATATATAAATTTGCTGTATTATTATCAATATAAAAAAAACAATTCCTTCCATAAACGAACTTTTAATACATACAATTATACCTAATATAATTACACCAAATAAAATTAAATTCAAGCCTATAGAAAGCCACAGGTTAAACATCAACATCGTATCACTCCATTAATAAGTTTGTTTTACTTTTTTCTTTAATATTCCGTCAATTACAAGTAATGTAATTGCAGCTATAGTAACAGGTGCTGCTGTTAACCATATATTTTCTAATGAAAACTCAAATAACAGTGACAATATCAAAAGTGTCAATATGACCTAACTTATCGTTTATTTCACTACTCTACTTTTGTACTCTCACGTCTATTTCTATACAAAAGATATAATCTTGTAAACATCAGTGTAAAGAATAATGTTACAAATCTTTCAAAATATTTTACACTAACTATTACTACATTTTCCACAGTATTCATTTGTAACCCATTAGTCAAAGTCAATATGAAAGCAATTACTAAAATAATAATTATGTATAATACTAAATACTTAAACAAATCTTTTATATTTTTAGATACTAATTGTAGACTAGCCAGTATGGCTTCAAATCTCGTCTTTTTTTCTACAACGAATATTGGCCATACAAATATAAATAAACATTGGATAATTAACATAGGTATAATCGGAATTATTGTAAAAATAGTAGCAGCTAATATTAATAATTGAAGACCAACTATAATAAATACTTCTTTGTACTCTTTAAAAGACTTCCTTATTAAATCATTAAAATTACTATTTTCAGAGCTTATAACTATATGAACTACCATTAATTGTATAAATATTGTAAGTGGTAATATTAGCATACTTAAAATTCTACTAATATGATTACTTTTCATAAAATCATTTCCTTGTCCAATGATGAATAGTAACGTGATTAGAAACATAAATTTAATAAAATTATTTATAAATACCTCCCAAGATTTTTTTACTTCAACTTTTAAATTTGTCATCTCACAATCCCCTTCGTGTATATAATTAAGTAATATAAATTAATAAACTTTATTTTTATTTTATCTTTTTTAGTATAAATATTACATTATCAGTTACAGGAATTCCCAATCTTTGATTAATTAATTTCATCTCTGACGATATATTTCACCTTAATATTTCAATTTTAAAACTATTATGTGTCCTATTATAACATTTTTACAAATGCTAACTGACTCTTTTTCATCTTAAAGCCATTCTTCAAATAAAACATATGAGCATCTTCTCGCTCTGCTCCAGAGTTAAGTTTTATTCCAATACAATCATTATTCCTAGCCCATTCTGCCCCTGCCTGCATTAACAAACGTCCAATTCCTTTATTTCGCAGTGCTTCATCAACTACAATACCTAAAACTATGGCCATACGACCAATAATTAATGAATGGTATATACTCATATGGACCCAACCTACGATTTTGTCATCTTCAGAAACAGCCACAAAAATACCTGCACCATTGTTTTCAGTTATATTTAAATACTGTAGTTGAACTTCTTCATTGGTCACAATATATCCTAATTGGCTAATTAAAGAAGCAACTACCCTAGAATCACTTTCTTTCATCTTTCTAATACTAGCCATTGCTACCTTCCCCTTTATTAGATATTGTAAAAAAACATTTAAGAAATCAATAACTATTACCCTTTTTAATTATTAATAGCCTTCTCGTGATTATCTCTCTGCAAACTTCGTATACTACTCGCATAGGCACATATACAGAAAGAAATACCAATAAAGAATTTAAGGTTGATAGTACAAAAAGACCTTCAATCCTAAAAGCAATCATACATATTATCAACTCTGGAATTAATTTTAATATCTTTTTTTTCATATAATAAACCCTTTCACTTTCTCAAATATATGTGGTTGTATTTTATCATATGTAAGTTGGGCTGGTAGATTATCACCAAAAGAAATCTCTTCAATTTCATATTCTAAGTTACCTAATTTTGTAACTTCAGCATAGTACAAGCGTCCAAATGTTTTTATTTCTTTTATTTCAACTGAATAATCACAAACCGGAACTAAGTTAAAGTCTAATGCGCCTGTCTCTTCTTTCAGTTCTCTTTTTGCAGCCGCATCTACGTCTTCATTCTTTTCTATATGACCACCTGGCACTTCCCAGGTTGATCTATCTTTATGTCTTACAAATATCCATTGCCCTTGATATCTTGCTTGAATTACAACAAAACTTAATTTTTCAACCTTTTCATCTAATGGGTGAAATTCAACTTTCATATCCGACTCCTAACTATCTAAACTCACAAGATTTACTTTATAATAATACTACGACAAGTAGAATAATTACTATTATCGTAAGTGAAACTTGCATACCTTTAATCCTCATAGCAAGCATTTTTTGTTCTTTACGCAGATCAGATACTTGACTCCCTAAAGAACTTAGTAAATCAACCATCTTCATTTGAGTATAAATTGATATCTCCTGATCTGATGTTTCTTCGTATACTTTCTTATAAAATTTATCATCAATTAAAACCCAATCCATTTTCATTAGATAATTTGATTGTTCTTTTTTATTGCTTTTGGGAATTAATTGCATTTCATCTTTATTTAGCTCCTCTAAATAATACAAGTGATTTTTTATAAATTTCTCTTTATAGTTATCAGTTCTCATTAGAGCCTCCTTCATCTAATGTTGCTTTTCTTTTAAGAACTTTTATTTTATTCTATATATACTAAACCTTATAAAAATTAAATATGAAAGCGTCCAAATGTTTTTATCGAAAAATAAATTTGGACATATAGTCATAGTATTTTTCTATCTATCTGCATTAATATCAACAAGCTTCCACCCAGAAGGCGTCTCTATATATGTAAAAATAAGCACACTTCTCATAACATCATTCTCCATATTATCTGAGACACTAAAAACCTCGTAACCTGTAATAAATCTTTCCTCTTCATCCAAAAGAAAATATCTTTGCCTAAGTTTCTCAAAATCTAATGAATTAGAAAAAAATGGCATCTCATAATGATTGTTTGCAACCCTAATAAGTAGTCCATCTTCTTGAATTAGTATGTTATCTCCTAATAAAGCCTTTTCCTCTTCATTAAATACTCCTAAATTTAATGAAGAAATTATTTGCCTGGACTTTATATCTAATACGTTACGTAGATCATATGTCTTTTCATAATGTTCAACTTTAGCAGAAGTTTCATCAATTAATAACTCTAACTCTTTAACCTTAGCTCTAAGTTCTTGCTTCTCGAGTTCTAATACTTTTTCCTGAGAACACCCAGTAAGTAGACTGGTTATTATAAACATTAGAGCCATATATCTAAAAACCTTATTATTATTAACCTTCATTTTATCCTCCTAAATAAAATATCACCAAGATTTTGATCTCATTTTCCATTTTCCAATTCTAATTCTCTTTCTATTTCCGTCCAATTAATATCGTTATTATTGTCTTATAGTGGTATTTTTGTTACTGTTCCGTTTTCAAACAAAAGCATTTTAGTGATATATTCCATTCTTGAATTGTCATAGTACTTATAATAAATATCCCCCGTCTCAGTTATTCCTAAGAGGTTTGAATACCTACCACCACCACTTATATTAAGATAATCTACATTTTGAAGATTAACAATTTCAAGATTCTCTTTTATTCTATATAACCTATACTCATAAATGTTACTGCTTAAATATTGGCCTATTAAGAACTCATACTGACCATCATCATTATAATCATATGTTAAGATATCAAATTCAGTTTGGAACCTCATTTCTTCATTCCAATCAGTTAAATTAAACTCTGAGATCATAACATTATCTTTTGATAATACTAACTTGCAATCACCAACCCAATTATCGCCTTGAAAAGCACCAGGTGATTCATCATAATAGTACTTTCCGTTATACATTTGGAGTTCTAAAGTATACTCACTTAAGTCAGGCATTTGAACAATCCCTTTGCCTAGTACCTTATTATTAACACTATTAGTTGATTCAACTTCCAATGGCTTATTTTCTAAATTAATATTTCCAGCATCTCCACTAGTAGCGCGTTGACATCCTATACATAAACTTAAGCAAACTGTAATGATACAAAATAGTTTTTTCATTAAATTTCTCCCTTATTAATATTAAATTCTTAGATGTAAAGTTATTTAACTTTTTTAAATTTTAAACTATAACTATTAATGACGGGTACTGTCCTGTCTTAAACAAATGAAATATTTTCAGCTGATACAGTAAACTCAACCGTATTTATATTATCACTTTGAATAAATAAGACATGTAACTCATATTTGTTATCTACCCAATATATTTCTTCATATAACCAGCATAAATTCTCTAGTATTGGAAGCTCTTGTTTTAGAATCTTATAATTTTTTAAATGGAGTTCTTGAACATCAGTATACCCAGAAGGATATACAAATGTAATAATAAAAGAATCCTCTGTTTGTCTTGTTTCTTTAACTACACAATCGTGAAAATTAATATTCTTTATAATATTATTATCGATTACTGTTAACGCTTTTTTATAATAAGCTTGATACTTTCTCCTAACAGATTCTACCAATGTTTCATTTTCCTCACAAAATTGAGTAACTTCTTTAATCACTTCTTTAGACGCTTTATTTAAAGCAAAAACTCGTATATCTGGTATTTTATTTAATATTTCTTGAGATAAACATCTTTTAATTTGCTCTAGATTAAATATAAATGTATCTTCAAATTGCTTAGAAGTTTGATCTTGATCAAACTCTATCTGTTGTAATAATGCAACTTCTCTAAATATATTATAGAACTCTTCCAGTTTTTGTTTGTATAATCTTTGAAAATAGTCTTCAGAAAAAATTTCTGCATCTTTCTCTTCCACAAGAAGTATATGAAATCCCGTTTTTTGAAGCAAACCATACCATTCCTTTGTAAGATACTTCACTTATATTCCCCCTACGCTAATTGTTAAACTACTTTAAGCTCTCCAATAAAAATCTCTGTATTTCATTCATTAATTCTAAGTCTAAATCTTGGGCCAATGTTCTATCAATCCCTGAATAAAATTCTTGTTTCACTTCATACGGAATATTCTGTTCATAGTTTTCATAAATTTTACGGTACTCAGCATTAATTATATTTATGTATTCTATAGCATTCTCTGAACGAAAAAGGTTGTTATGTCCATTGCGATCTTGATTGCTAATTGATATGGCTTTTACATTAGGGTTTGTGATTTTATCACCCTTTGAAATTATAGAACTCCCATTATATTCTACCATTTCATCATCTGTACCATGTATAATTAAAACTGGAATATTTGATTCATTAATACCATTGACTGCGCTTAGAGAAGCCACATCACCAAATAGCATTCTTTGGTATAGCCATAAATAAGGGCGTTGAGAATAAATAAAAGAACCCATCATACGTTTACCCTGTTCCATAATAATTTCCAACGGACTGTTCACTCCAGAAACTGACACAACACCAGAAATATTATGGTCAAAATTCAGTATGTTGGTTACTGCATAACCACCCCAACTATGTCCAAACAAAAGAATCGGAAGATTATTGAACTGTGGTTGTTGGTCTATATGGCTTAATGCTGCATCAAGATCAATTAAGCCTTGTGGAAAACCTTTTGTTGTCTTTCCCTCACTGTCAAAGCTCCCTGTCGCATCATAAGCAAAAACTTGCCACCCTTGATCTACAAAATAGGCTATTTGAGGCAAGTAACTATCTGCACCACCTCCAAGACCATGAACTACCACTATAAGGCCTTGATCATTACTTTCTCCATACACATAGCCTTGTAAGCGATTATCTCCTGATTTAAAATCCACTAAGCGTCTTGGATACTCCTTCTGTATATCTGTATATCTTAGACTTGCTGTAATCGTTTCATCATGTCTATCATACCTTGGAAATTGACCATCATAGATAAATTTCACCACTATCATAGAAATGATAGAAAAAATAAATATAAACCCTATAATACTAAAGCATATAATCTTACTTACTTTCCTTCTATTAGGAATAAACCCTTTATCTTTTTTTATGTTAAACATAAAATTCACCTCTTTAAAATTAGTTAGTTTCTTGTTTTTGTCTTATTCAATTCCAATGTTTACTTTCTGTAAATAAGTTATTACATCCAGTAAACTTTCAACTACCTGATTAGGTTGTATTTTAGTCTCATCATTCTTTTTATACTTCCCACTTTTAACAAGTATTGAATAGTTGCCAATTTCATTTGCACCTTTAATATCTGTTAAAACATCATCTCCCACAGCAATAATCTTACTTGATTCAATATTCATTTGACTAATTGCTTCGTGGTAAATTTCACTAGAAGGTTTGCCTAATAAGATGGCATTACTTTTTGTTATATCCTCAAACATACTGCAAAATGCACCTGTATCTAGTTTAGGGCCATTCTTTGATAAGTAAAATTTTGACCTTGACATAGTTACTAACTTTGAACCTTTATGTACATAATTAAATATCTTATTAAGCAATTTATAATTACAATCAATATTTTCAAAATCACACAGTATTATATAATCAGGTATTTCATTATAATTTTCATCTATTCCTAACTGATTCTTTAAATTTTCCGACCCAATAAACCAAAAAGACTCTATATGTTTTTTAGTTAAAAATCCTCTTAAGGTTACCATCGGATTTATAAAATGATTCTCTGGAATATCAACACCTATACGCTTAAAATCTAAAGATAATTCTTTACATGATTTTGATACTGTATTAGTTATAATTCTAAATGGTATATTTTTTTCTCTTAAATATGCCAACAACTGAGTTGATCCTACTAATGCTTTACCATTGCTCATTAATGTTCCTTCTAAATCTAAAATTACCCCTATATTATTAGTCATTTAGCGCTCTCCTGTTTTAACTTTTTTTCTCTCTAGATAATCAAAATATAAAAATTGTTAATCTAGCTCTTTATACAATGCATATCCACTGAGTATAACTCAAAACCACCTACCAAAGATAATACAATACCAGCAGTTCGAAAGTTAGAAGTATTTTCATTAATAATCCTTTCATATTGACGTGTGTCCAAAGTACCACCATTATTATGGATTGCGTTACGTCCCCTTCTTTCACCAATAGAATTAGATGAAAAAATCAAAATAAATCCTATAATAAAAATAATGAACATAATACTTAATGACGTTTTTACCATTCTTACTTTCATAATTTTATCCTCCTTATATATAAATTCAATTCAATGCAATTGATAATTATAGTCACTTAAACATTTCTAAATAAATTCCCATATACCGTCTAGATTACTAGAGTAATTCTTGTAATTTGCCTTATTTTCTTGTCTAACCAAAATAGCTTCAAAGCCATAATTTAAAGCGCCTTGAATATCAGCAGAATAACTATCACCTATCATATAAACTTTTAAGTCCTTTTCAAAGTGTTTAGATACTTCTTCGAATATTAATTTATTTGGTTTTTCATAACCAACTACTGCTGAAGATATAATCTTCTTAAAGTACTTTTGTATCCCTAAACCTTCGATAATATCAATTAGTTCTGGTGTATGATTTGATAATATATAATTGGAATATTCTTCTGAAATAGACTTTTCTAAGGTCCTTACAGTATCTTCAAACAAGTACCATTTACTGATATCTAGATACTCATCTTTAAATTGCCTGGTCAACTCTATTGCGCTTTGCTTCTCAATACCAATCTTTAATAAAGCATTTAAGATTATTGTATTAACATATTCCCACCAACTAAGTCCATTAAAATAATCCTTATGTACTTCTTTATGTCTATGCCATGGAAAACCATCTTGAAAATGTGGTCGAATATCATCTTCTGACACTATAAAATCATTGCGTTTTAAAACTTCATACAATGATTTAGTCCACATACCATCTCTATAAGCTAATGTATTATCAAAATCCCAAATTAATATAGACATTAGACGCCCCCCTATATCTGTAAAATTTAATCCTTTTTCAATGTAAATCTTGCATTATCTGTTACTTGAATTCCAATTCTATCATCTATTAAACCCACATTTGAGGACATATTTTCTTTAAATATTACGTATCTTCATCTATTTCAAATACATACTTATGTTCTTGATCATATGTGATCATCGTTAATATATCCTCTTTTATTGTATATGTACCGGTTGGTAAATAACTACTAAGAACATCAAATTATATTCCCTTTTTCATCTACCACAAAAATGTCTGCACTAGAGTTTTTATATAGTTCAAAAGGCGTTTTTAGATTTTGACCGTAAGTAACATAATGATAATTGTTATTAAACCAAATAACATTTGTATCATTGACATTAAAGGTAAATTGAGCTATTAACTCATCATTATAAAAGAATTTGTAGTAGCTTATACTACCAATTCCAATATCTTTTTCATCAACCTTGTTACCAATAATACCACTATTGAAAGTTTTAACAAATGTTTCTATCTCGTCAGTATTTGTAATGATTTTGCTCTCTGCACCAAAGTCAGGATTACCCATAGCTGTAATCACTTGAATTTTATTTATACTGTTGCTATTTAACTGCTCGCTCATAAGTAGTTGCTGCTTAGAGCAACCAGTAAACACCACTAACACTATAAGAAATAGTGTAATAATCGTTATTACTTTTTTCATATTACTTCCCCCTAGTTATATCTAATTATATTTCTGACTCTTTGAGCAAGTTTGATAATCTTAGTATAATTATAACTACTTAAAATTGGCTTTTTCATATGTTGTCCCTAAATAAATGGGATAACTTGAGTTTAAGATAATAATTAAATTTTCTTTTACCTGTCTAGGTATTAGATATATCTTTGAAACTTTTTCAATTGGAATCCACTCACAACCAACTTGATTAGTATCGATATTTCCACAGGTCCCAATCACATTATCTTCTTCTATTAACTCTCCTTGAAAGATATGATGTATTCTATGTACATAATTGGGGTATTCTTTTCTCAGTTCTTTATCTTCAAAAATTTCTTCTGCAATAGCAGCAAATCTTTTTAATTTAATTTGGTAACCTGTTTCTTCAAGGAACTCACGTTTAGCGGTTTCTTCCATATTTTCAAATTGCTCTTGTCCCCCACCTGGGAGTCCATAATGTACAAATCCCTTTTCTGATATATATTTAATTAAAAGTATACATCCATCTTTAATAACAATTGTCTTAACTGCACTTCTTATTGCCATAACGCCATTCCCCTTACTCAAATTTATCTGGAGCCATTATCCTTCCCACTCAAATCGATATTTTCCCGTAGCATTCTTACCAATTACTCTTAATCTAAGTTTTTGTTTGTTTTTTAGTTCAACCTCACCACTATCTTCAATTGTCTCTCTGATTTCACCGTTTGACCAGATTTTCTTGGTTCCACTATATAATATAAATTTAATTTCTCCACTTTCTAATTCTAAGAAATATTGATAGTTTATTAAGTCAATATTTTCAGCATTTAAAGTATAGTAATCATTTCCGTTAAATTCTATAAACTCAGCTGCCTTAAAGCCGCTATCTCCAGTATTATTACTGTTAGATGAAAATAGAAAAGCACTTTTATGATAATTCCTTATTAGATAACTAAATCCAATTCCAATCGTTATTAATAATACTATTAGTAAAATTACTATCTTTTTTTTCACAGTTTATTCTCCTTTATTTTTGTTATAATTCTATTAGATACTACTAACAACAGGCCTATTATTAATAGAACAAAACTATAACTATAATAATCTATACCAAATTCTGCCGTTCCAAACAAAACTTTATTACGAGCATTGAGGTAGCCTTCCATAAATGCAGCAATTGATGAAACTATAAATAGTAATCCTCCCAAACCTAATAAAACCTTCCCCAAATTATTAATCACTTTACCCAACATTTGATATCATCTCCTATTCATCCTTATAACTTTTCCATCATTTATATAACTGCACACTTGGCGTATCTTCACTTATAACGCCCTGTAGTGCCATTTCATCTAATAGCACACTAAATAATTCAAAAATGATCTTTAACAATTGGACATCTTTAATTACTCCAGTTACTAAAAAATATAATTGGCTCTCATTGTCTTTAAAATTTGGACCAAATATCCCCTCATTATTTTTAGTCTCTAATTTAATTCTAGGTTGCAAATATATCAAATCCTTAACTCTTGTGTTTGACAAAATACTCTTTACAATACTCTCATTATTCCCTTGTATAATATACTTTTTGTCAAATTCACTATCTCCTATTTCGATATCTTGCATTCCTAAAGCCTTACCAATATCTGAAATGATTCCAAATCGTTCATATATTTTAAAATGAAAATCTCTATAATGAACAAAGGGTGCCCTCAATCGTGTATATGTGATTGATGATTTACCTGTCGAAACTGTATATGTATCTAGATATATCTTCCAGTTTTTATATTGTACTTCAACTCGACTTCCCTTCCAAAACCCTTCATTTATTAAAGTACCTTTGATTTCTTCACATAACTCTTTCCAAACTTCCTCTTTAGATGGACCAAACAAACCCATATAACCCCTCCTACCCATTATGCTGTTACACTAATATTCTGATTAATTATCCTCCATTATTATACTATACTTTTATTTGTTTGTGCAAAAATTTGGAATATTTTTTGGTATTCCTATCTAATATACCTATTTAAGTATAAAATTTAATAAAGAAGACATCTTTTTTACAAGAGTCTTCTTTTAGGATATCTAATGAATCTTAATAATCTAAACTTTTTGTGCAACAATAATAAAACGATGCTGTATTGCAGAAATATATCCCTTTTCTATCAAATCAGTTTGTAAATCACATAATTTATCAAAACATGTATCAACGGAAAAGCCTGGGAATTCCCATTCTATTATTTTTGCCAAGTATACTAATGCACCTAAATCGTAAAAAAATGTTTGAGTCAAGACTTCATTTTCAAAAACTATGTTGAATCCTTCGTTTATCAGCAATTCTTTCTGATGCTTTAAGTTATATTCTGGACATTGTGGTTGAAAATTATCTAGTAATTTTTTAGATAAATCATTATTATTTCTACTACCAACTTGCTGAGTTATAAAATATCCTCCATCTTTTAATATACGTCTCACTTCACCAGCATCAAAAGATTCGTGGCGATTGCTTATAATATCAAAAGTATTTGCATTAAATGGTAAATCTATATTATTAAAGACTTCCTTCACTTCAATGCCCAAAGGAGATAACTATAATTCCAATATAATCTTTAGTCATATAGTCTCCTTACCTTAAATCTTAAATAATCTCTTCATTTTTTATGGCACACTCACTTTAATTCCTTATACTTAATCTATAATAATTATTTTTAGGTTGTTTAAATGATTGATCATCCGAACAATATATTACTTTAGGTGTACCATTTCCATCTTCATCATAGTCAATTATCAATACGATTGTGTTCTTGCCTTCCGTATAGTCTTTAATAACTTCGTTACCCTCTAGCCTTTTACCCGTTAAGAAATTAAGTGTTTTTCTTTTAATTTTGTTTGTAATATCATAATACTCATAACTTCCACCGTTAGCTATTAATTCTATCTTTTCATTATTACTTTCTATTTCAATATATGCCTCTTTGTTAACTTCACTTTGATTGTACAAAACCTGACCGATCCGAACTATAAATTGTTCCTTCTTGCCTCCTGCAAAATCTGTTAACCAATCGTCATGGATTACATTCTCAGGTTCTGCAATATATCCATCTTCCATATAAACATTCTCATATATTTTTTCTACATGGTTAAATCTATATCGTTTTATATAATCGTTACCATAAATAATGCCTACTGATAATAATAATATTATTATTATTATTAATGCAATCAAAAGTCTAAAACCATTTCTCTTATATCTCCCCATAATTTACACCTCATTCTTTTATTGGTACTACGAATTTATAGGATTCATAATACTACCTCCATAAAACAGTTCTACTCAATTAATCTAGATATCTTACCTTATGTAATATACTTTTTCTATTCCCATTAAATTCCCTTGAAACTAAATTGATAAGGAGTTCTTCTATTGCAGAAATACTTGCAACAATACAAAGCAAATATATTAATGCATCCAATTGGATAATCAAAGGGAATAAGAATAACATAAAACCTGTAATTTTATTACCAGTTGTATGAATTATTCCAAAAGTTTTATGTTTTATTAATACTATGCCCATGGACATAACTCTGATTACTGCAATCCCAATAACCCAGTAAGAGATTGTAATAGGTATATCAATAATAGGATATAACCTAATTATTAAAACAGTAACCATAATTAAGTCTGCTATAGAATCAAGCTTTTCTCCAAATTTACTACCTGTATTGGTTTTTCTTGCAATGTAACCATCAAGGATATCACTAACACCGCAGATAAAATATATTACAAAAAATGATGTACTTAATGGCTCTATCAAAAAAAATGCAAATGCAAGAAATATCCTTATTAGTGATATACCATTTGGAATAGACTTCAAGACAACACCACCCGTATAATTTATTATTTTTATTCATTTTTTTCTGAATGCTCTAAATTCAATTCCTAATCTAGAATTTTATATTCCAAATGTTTTTTTAAGTTTTCTACGTTGAGTTCTTCATCTTCATATTTACAATTAATTTTAAGTCTTAAGCCATTCTCTTCTATATATACATATAAGATTCGATCATTTATTTTATCCCATTCAATACTCTTTATATCTTCCCATCTATGTATCCTAAAAAAGCACTTATGAATTCCATACTTAACTAGTCCTTTGTCAGTAACATAGTAACAACTTGGAAAATTCATTATATGCATACCACTAATAATAATCCAAAATAACGATTGAACGATAACTTTATACTCCTTCTTATTAATTACTGTAACTATCAATACAACGAACAAACTAATAATTATGAAGTAGAATATATATCTAAGCACTTTCAACGGTGTTACGTTTTTAAGTTTATAATAATGGACTATTTGGCCTGATTTTCTACTATTTATTATTTCAACTAGATTTATTGATACCAATAAAATTATAGAGACTGTAAACAAAACATCTAGGAAATTAATAACTATCACCCCTTTTAATTTTCCATCCCCTACTCATTACTAACAACAGGTCTACACCTATGACAGCAGATAACTTACCATTAATTACAATTTTCTTAGTTGTTGTTATGGTTTTAACTCCAGCATATACATCTTCATATGAACTAATATACGTTTCAGCTTGCTATTTTACTGACCTATTTTACTATTGCTCATAAAACCACCAAATATAATTCCAAAACCTATTATATAACTAAAGAAAACAAACCCATTTTCTAAACCTATCTCAAGTACAAAATTGCTAAAAAGAACTACCCCTATACCTAAGAGCATTACTTTAATACTATCTACCTGAGTTGTTTTTAATATTCCAAAAGTAATTACAGCAACTATAACTATAAAAAATATTATTACTATAATAACAAACACCTCCAATACTATAGAACAATTGCTTTTGAATTATTGCTTCAAATACTCTAAACTAATTGTTCTATCAATTACTAATCTAGAATTTTCATAACAGCTTCATATTTATCACGATATACTTCTTTGCTTTCATCTGATAATTTGTTGTAGCTCCTTATTAGTTTATTCCTGACAAATTCAATCCCTTCATCAACAGAGTAATGCCTTAGTTCTTCATAAAAATTATAATCAGTAATAGAAGCAATATCATGAAGCCAAGCACCAATTGTCGCAACCTCAATGTCGGCACCATAACTCTCAGCTAAGAAACTTGCGTTTTTAACAACAGCTTTTATATGATAATACCCTCCAAAACCAAAATAATTATCTTCACTCTCACACCTTCTTTTTACCTCATCTTTTAGTGAATCAATAATATCCTGTCTCAAGTATATGTCCTCCTAGATTAAATTTTTGTAGGCAAATTATATTTGTACATCTCTAGACAATTTTCATTACTATTCAACACTTCAATGGTTTTTTTATTTGGCTCCTTATATATCATTGTATAATCTTTTTCATCATAATAATGACGTACAGGAAAAGCCAATTGTTCTGTATCAATTGAAAACTGGGCGTTTATGCCCTCTTTATTTCCTCTTGTATCTAACCTAATCCATTTATTAATTTCTGATATATAAACGGCATTCAAAGCATGAATACAATATCCTGTTTCAGGGGTATTACCAATAGTAAGTCGTTGATAACAAAACCCAGCTGGTATATTGATAGAACGTAATAATGCAGCAAATAAATTAGATTTTGCATAACAAATACCTTCCTTATACATCATTGCTTCAGACGCTCTTTTTGTAATACGTGTACTTTGAATATCCCAAGAATGCGCAATCTCATCGCGAACAAATTCAAATGCTTTTTTAATTTTTGAAACTTCACTTTCACAATCTCGAAAAAGTTCCTTAACCTTTTCTCTAATAACTAAATGGCTAAAATCAACGTAATGATCCTCTGCCAAGTAATCTTTTAAATTTGATGACTCAAGGATTAGATCTATCATCTTTATCGAATCTCCATTTGCTATTCTCTTTTATTATACGTATATCTTTAATGCCTACTTCTTAATTGATTAACTAGCTGATTAGACTTTTTAAATGAACTCATTTTTTTATTTCTTTCATTTTCATATCCATAGCTCTCATTACCATTAGTATTTATTTGTTGTTTTTTTGAAATTTGGATTTAACAATTATTATTAGAATATAATCCTTCTTCAGTTGGATAATGTGATGTATCTCCTTGCAAAACAAACTTCCTACTATCATTTTTAATTTCCACTATATTTAAACAAGTAGAATTCATAAACTTCCCACTCCATAAATCTTTGATCTCTTTGTTTTCAAAATACGTGATAAGAGATTTTAATACAACTGCATGGGTAACAACTAAGATGTTTTTTCCTTGAAAATCTAAAAGTACTCTTTCTATTTCATTCGTTACTCTATCAAAAACTTGTTGAAATGTTTCTCCATCTTTTATCTTGTATAAATGAGGAAAATTCCAGAAATTCTTTTGTTCATCTGGAGAATGCTTTTCAATTTCTAGATGTAGCTGTCCCTCCCATTCTCCAAGATGTATCTCTCTTAAATTATCATTTGACATTATTTCTATATCTCTATTCCCACGAATTAATTCAGCTGTTTTCATTGCACGACCACTTGAACTAGATATAATTATGTCAATTTCTACATCTTTCAAGCTTTCTCCAAGCCAAATTGCTTGACTTTCACCTAACTCTGTTAATTTTGAATCTTTTTGACCTTGTAATCTTCCTTCAACATTCCACTCTGTTTGACCATGTCTCGTTATATATAACCTTGTCATTATATTTCTCCCTTTCTACATACTCTGAATCAATTCCTCTAAATCTTTTTAATAGATCAGTTAGATTTTGTACTGATATTCATTTTAAATATAAGAAAAAGATGAACTAAATTTCATTAAATACTATTTTTAAAAATTCATACGTTTCCAAGTTTTAATATTTCGTTCCATAACCCATCTTACGGTGAATTGATTTCGTAACCTATATGCCCTATCGATTGTAGGAAAGCACTATCGACTCTATGGCGAATTCTAAACACACTTACGACTTCATCTCTTTTATCAATAAGCCATTTTCACTCTTCTATACCTCATAATTTCCTTTTAGAAATATGATTAAGTTTTCATTAAATTCTTGGGGTGTATCCATATTAACAAGATGTCCTGCATTTTCAAATACTACCATTTTACTCTTCGGCTCGCTTTCATGCCACATATTAGCTGCTTTAATTGCCATAGGAATATCGTATTTACCACAACCTATTAAAATAGGATAAGTACGATTAGTTACTTTGAATTTATTAATAAGATTTTTTAATTCTGCCAAATACATGAATGACCTTTTCTTAAATCTAATATTCATATTATAAAATTTCTCTTGCCCTTCTGTTGTAAAAGCAGAAATAAGTTTATTACTTTTAGCAAACCACTTAATAGAAATAACAGCTTTTAACATCATTTTTACTTGTTCACCACTATTTTCTTTTTGTAATGCTGAATCAAAATTATTTATATTATACCCGCCTATACAACATAATGAAGCTACTTTGTCAGGAAATTTATTAGCAAAATCTTGTATTAAAAGCGCCCCGATAGAGATTCCTACAAGATGAATTTTATTTATTCCTTCAATTTCTAAAAGTTTATAAATATAGTCAGCAGTTTTGCTAATGTTATCACCTTTTTGAGTTTTAATTGATTTTCCATGTCCAATTAAATCTAAGGTAATTACCTGATATTCCTTTGCAAAAAACTCAATCTGTTCGTCAAAACTCGTATGATCTGCAAAAGCAGCATGAACAAACAAAATACTTTCCGCTAACTCTTTTTCCTTTATCCAATAATGGATAGGCGTCCCCGATAAGTGCTTTTCTATCATTTTGATTTCCCCTTTTTAAAATTATAAAATATGTCTAAAAGAGTAGTGTGCCTTTTTTATTAATATCACAACATAATAGGATATGCCTATTCGTCACATATTGGAATTCATCATCAAAATCACCAATAAAACTCTGTTAATCTATATCTTGATCCTATTGACTTCTTTTGTCTTTCTTGAAATAATGCAATAAATTATCATACATATTAAGGCAATAAGAATTAATATATGTAGTACAATGTGGTATAAGTCAGGTATATAAATACTCGGAGATGATATTAATTTTATCGTATCAGCAAAAAAATTCATTTTTCCCTGTGAGGGGCCAAATATGGTAAAATACCAATGGGATAAAACTTGGGCTAAAAACCAAATAAAAAGCCAACCTGTTAGTAAATATTTGCCTGACTTCTCTTTATAAACAAACCAGATTAATAATATTAAATATAAAACAAAAAATATGCCATCATCTTTATATGCCCTAGTAACTAATATATAACCATTAAAACTTACTCCCACCATATCTAAAAAAAACCATAACAGCAAACACAAATTTGAAACAAAACATATTTTCTTAATCATTTGATCCCCCATAATTTAATTATAAGTTTTTACAATCTATAACCTTATTAGTTTATTCCTGACAAAATCATTCCCTTCATCAACAGAGTAATGCCTTACCCCATATGCAAGTTGAAATAGTGATGGTAAGTATAATACGTATATCTTTATTGCCTACATCTTAATTGATTAACTTAGCTGATTTGACTTTTTAGATGGACTCATCTATATAGCTAAAAATTAAATCTAATACTTCATCAGATAAAGTAATAGGGTACACATAATAATTATTAGAAAATAACCCTTTTCTACTTCTATATTCTATAATATATACCTGCCTATCAAGTGTAATAAACAATTGATCTATATAACCATTTTCTAAAATATGATTCTCATTTAATGAAGGAGTGGAAAATGACATACGATAGTATTGAACATCACTTATTAATCTTAAGTAATTTAAATAACCTATACCTGTTAAATTCTGAAGCCTTTTTATTTTTAATGATGTGATTAATTCTTTAGTGATCTTTTCTATGTCACTGGATTGAATTTGAATTTCATTATTTAAAATTGAGTTGATTTTATCTTGCTCCAATTTACTTTCCCTTATATTCTTGTATAGCGATATTGATACAGGCAATTTAACATCTTCTATTACAATATGATTCTTTGGGATATTTACCAGATTGAAAAAGCTATGTAATATAAAAAAACACAAACCAACTTTTAAAAAACTTAATAACACCTTCCATAATTTGATCCTTTGATAGAATATCTCTCCCTTTAATTTGCAATCTTCGTAGGATTGAATCATTGACTCAACTCCTTGAATTACAAAAAGCGAAAGAAAAGATATACTACCCACCCAATATGTATTCTTCAATTCATAATTCTTTGAGAAAAAAATCATATAAAAAGAAACAACCGATAGAAGAAAAAGTAAAAACTTTATGAATGTGACTATAGCAAATCTATCATTATGAGTTAACAAAACAAATACTATAAAAATGAAACTAAAAAAATTTATGAATGAGACAATACCATTATAATCTACAATCGTAAATACAAATAAGAGTACAATATTAACTGCTAAAACATAAAGAACTAACTTATCAATTTTTTTTATTTCTCTATTTTCCAATCCTTTCATGGTTCACCTCTCTTAATTCTTAAAAAAGAATATATCGCCTAATGTACCATCTTCGTATTCAGTTCCTTGATAAGATTTTACAAGCCTATAATTGCCCTTTGTATAATCTCTAACAACTTTATCCCAAAAATATACAGAAGCTAAATTCTTAGGATGTCTTTTAAGTTGCCACCTGCCTTTGAACATGTCAAACACTTTATATGCTGCATACTTGCCAATACCACATCTGCGATACTTTAACATAATAAAAAATTCTGCCAATGTATAGTCTGTTTTTTCCTCTTGAACTTCAGGATAGTCATTAACCATTATAAACCCAGCTAAATGATCATCAACTACTATAAAAAAAGCCCACCGATTTTTCTCTGTCCAATAATTGTCTAAGTAGTCATAACCATAAAGACCAAGTTTGTTGACATCTCTATTATTATACTGAGAGAATTCATAGTTGTATTTTTCTAAAAGGTTTCTTAATACTTCTTTATCCTCTATTCCAACTTGAACAATATCAATATTCATATTTATTCCCCTCTAATCTAAAATTTTCATAACTGTATTATAATTTTCTAAATACACTTCTTTACTCTCATCTAATAATAATTCCCCCCAGAAATGCACTAGCTCCAGTTTCTGATCTTGAATTATTGTATTTATTCTCATCTAAAAAACTATTTTGATATAGCCTTACCTCACTATTAAATGGATGTACTGGTATTCCATTCTCTATAGTGTAGCTTAGATCAACTAAACCTTTCATTTATGCGTTCCTCCGAGGTAAAATTTTAAATCCCATAATATATCCCCCAACTATGTAATTTGTACATTACATTATGTTATGAATGGTTCCTTTGCATCGTTCTCTTTCTAAGCCTTGTATCAAGTTTGAATTTAATGCTTTCATATTATAAAGTTATTCCATAAATACGAGAGTTATCTCCCCAAGGATGGTATCCTGTGCCAATATATTGAAATCCATATTTTTCATAATATCCAATATGATCTGTACACAGATACAGATGCGGAAAGCCACCTTCTTTTGCATCTTTCTTTGCTTGCTCTAACAGAATAGAACCATATGCATTTCCTCTATATTCCTTTTCAATGTAAACAGCACAAACCCAAGGATACAAATCCATACGACTAATAAAATCATTTGTAATAAGACCGGCACAACCAATTATGTTGTCGTTATCCATCAATAAGTACCATTGTGGTAATGGATTAGAAGTAGTGATGCAATTTGTTATACAGTCTTCATATACTTTCATGCTATTTTTGCTTGCCCACTTGCTTTGAAAGTATTTAATTGCTCTGTCTTTATATTCAGGATGTTTTTTTATAGATATAACGTTCATTTCTTTCTTCCTTTCTCTCATTTACTGCTCTTTTAAGTTTTATTTTTAAATCTATCAAGCAATTTGACCAATAATTCAGTGTTATTTTTTATCAAATAATAAATGAATTACCTTATCGTAGTTAATCTCTTCTCCATTATCATCAATAAGTCGTATCTCTTTCTTTTGATATAAATCTTGAATTCTCAATCCAAGCTTTTTTTTCATCTCTTCCTTTCCCATGCTTGTACCACATGCCATACCAATAGCCATCCATATTAAAAAATTCAAAAATCATCAACCAGTCTTTCAATAAATAAATTGTTACTTATATCTACACACAATTGAACCTAACAAGACTTATTAATAGAATATAATCCTTCTTCATTTGAATATCATTGCACGTCCACTTGAACTAGATATAATTATGTCAGCTTGAAATACAACTGAAATTTTTCAAGATATACTCTCTAAAATACTCATAATAAATCTGTCCCCAAATAGGAGTGTTTCTATAAAAATATAAAACCTCTCTATTGAGATCATATAATATTGGCATCTCAAAGGCTGAGAAATGTTTAGTTGGTCTTCTTTGTACAAAATCTATGGCTTCTTTACTAATATCTTCACTTGCCAATAGAGCAAATGAAGTAAAGCCATTTTGTATACCTCTTGGAAGTCCTTTATAATTTTTCCTGGCATATTCAAAAGTTGTCTTCGAATATGCTTTAATAGTGTTTTCCTCAACAATACTGCTATAACTTATAAAACTGAACATTTTTAGTTTAGTAGCAAACCATTTCCATTCAAATTTTTCATCATATAATACATCAATTAAGTTTTCTTTTCCTTCTATGCTCTTTGAACCATTGTATCTACTTTTCACCTTTGTACTATACTCTAAATAATCCATTTTTACCTCTCCCCAATAACAGTAATTTAACTTCTTTATTTATTTCTTAATTATACTACGTTATAGAACTTTTGTGTGTATTTTAATATATAATTCTGCTTTTTCTATTAAATACTCTTCATGGTACCTTTTACCACTAATTTCTAGAAATTTACCTAACAAAAAAAGAAACTATTTTCTTTCAGTTTCTTTTTCTAACCTTTACAGCTCTTTTATATTCAACTTTAATCTCATTACCCTTTTAACTCAATATGCTCTTCTTCAATCCTTATAATCTCCACCATAGGATATTTTTCATTAATCAACTTACCTAAATTGTCTAATCCAAATATCTCAGTATATGTATGGCTTCCAACAATAAGATTTGGAGGGGGGAATTTCTTACCTAAATATAACGTCTCACTTTATTCATATATTTTATATACTCTTCTCCAAATTTTTCGATACACCATCTTTCTTCCGAAAGAATAACCCAGTGCGATGATATTTGGAACACTATTACTAACATAAGTAATATCCATGAATATGTAAGTAATACACACCCTATGAAACAGATGAAATATGCTATGTACATAGGATTGCGGGATACTCGATATAACCCATTTAGCTTTATCCCATTCATTTTAGGCTTAGCATAATTTATTATAGATACAATATATACAATAATTCCTAAACCATATATTATCAGACCTATATAAAACCAATCAGCGTCAGTTCTGATTTTCAGTAATAACAAATATAGTACAATAAGAACTGTTGTAATTTAATAAATCCAGAATACTACTTTTTCTCTTCCTATTAAAGGAGCAAAGAAACCCGCACGTTTAAGTGCTTCTTTGTTTATTATACTTAATAGTCCATACCTTATCAGTATAATTGGTATAACTGTCAAAAATGCATTCATTCAATCCCACCTTTTTAAGTCATTTTAGTTCATATAATCCTATTAAAAATTTTCTTCAAGGAATGATTTTACATCTAATAAATTATCCATTCTACAATGTATAATACTTTGAATTTCTTCACTAGGCTCTTTCAAGTCAGAAATCATAATAGGAATCATTCCTGCTTGATACGCAGCACTTATTCCTGTCTCTGAATCCTCTAATACCAAACATTTACTTGGTGTACACTGTAGTTTATCTGCAACATTTAAAAAGATTTCTGGATTTGGTTTGGAGTTTTCTATCTCGTCTCCACATAATATGTAATCAAAGAACCCATCAATTTCTGCAAGGCTTAGAAGATTTAATGCTCTATTTCTACTTGTCGATGTTGCAACAGCCTTTTTTATGTTAATTCCATCTAAATATTGTATCAACTCATAAAGTCCTTTTTTTATTGGAACCCCATTTATTTTAATAAATTCATTTGATATTTTAACTCTTTCATCTCTGATTAAATTAAAGGGAAATTTTTCTCCAAAATAATCTACATATATTTCCTTTGTTTTAGTTATATTAGTCCCTACAGTTTTCTCAAATAAATCTCTGCTAATTTGATAATTATATTGATTTGCCGCTTCTTTCCAAGCTATATACGAGATATTTTCTGTATCAAACATTAATCCATCCATATCAAAAATTATTAATTCAATTTCAAGTTGTTTTTCCATGTCCCTTAACTCCTCTAATATTTATTAGTAACTTTTTTTTACTTCAAGTTTTTATATTGATTTTCGTAATCTCTATCCATATTTTTCATAAACTTTTCTAGGTAAATTCTTGAAAACTCTTCAGAAGAAATATTAAATCTATTGAGAATATCCATAAAATACATCAAAACATCTCCTAATTCCTCAACGAAATGTTCTCTAACTTCTATGTTGTTCATTATTTCTGCTTCACCTTTTTTCTTTATAATTGCAATAGACTCACCAATTTCTTCAATCATATAAAGAATGAATGTTTTTGCATATTCTGGTTCCATAGGTGACCATGTATTGCTGTGCTTCTCCCATAACTTATATGATAAGTTTAACATCTCAGATATTTTCAAATCATTTTCATTAGTAATCATTTTACGCCTCCTTGTTTGATCGCTACCTGTCTCTGAGCAACTATGAATACATAGTCACCATTCATACTAGAATATTTTGAAAGGATTTCACTTATTCTACCACTTTCCATATCTTCTCTTAGCCTTTGACATCCTTTCCTTATCTCTTCCTTATCCGCCAGTGAAGCAAAAGTAGAAATCCCTTTTCTGACTATTGGATCTAAATAAATTTTAGGATTATATTTACCACTATACAAAAAGAAATCCTGTAAACTTGGTTGTATCATAAAAGTTTCTGTGCCGACGATTGTAAAACCCACGCGCCTCAAATTTTCAGTCGTTTTTTCAACTGAAGGCATTTGCAACCATGATGATTCCATAGCTTTTGGAAAGTACTCTACCAACCAATAATTTCGCATCTGTTCAGGTGAAGATGTTAATATAACATACCTTCCATTATTAATTATACGATAAGCCTCCTGAAACGGTCCTTCCAGATCATTATAGTGATGGATCACCAAGCTACTAATAGCCCCATCAAAAGAAAAGTCTTCAAAGGGAATACAACTAGAATCCCCTTTAACCCAATTCATATCTGGTTTCTTCGCCTGAGCACTATCAATCATGGTAGAAGAAATGTCCATACCGGTCATAGACAATCCTTTTTGATTTAATGCGACTGTATAATTTCCAGTTCCACAACCGATATCTAAAACTGCAGCTCCTTTATCTAATTGTAGATGATAGTATAATCTATTGACTATCTCAGGGTCAGCCTTTCGAGTAGTATCATATGTTTTACCTATTTGATCGTAGACTGTTATCATATTTTCTTTTCCCTCCATAAGTATTTTCCAAAAGTGACTATTTTCACATAGTGTTTAGTCTTGCCGAAAGGTATAGTAAATCATTTAATGTCTTTTATAAAACAAACAACTCTATTTACCTCTTCAAAACCAATCCTTTTATGCACTTCTATACTCAAAGTGTTATGTAATTCTGCGTCAGAAGTAATTCAGAACATCTATTTTCTTTCGCCCATTCTTCTGCTTAAATATCTATAATCAAAAATTAATTAAATGAATTTTGAAATATTTTTTCTTATTTTCCATACATTGTCTCCAAAATTACTTACCGCTGTAATACATATATTATTTTTCATATCGTATGATGATATAAAACTCACTCCTGGATCACACCCTTGAAAATAAGGAATATAGGTATTATCATCAGTTTTATCAAGCCAAATGCCATAACCATAATATTGACTATTTGTATGACTTTGTGGGATTAACATTTGATTAACCATATTATGGGAAAGTAATTTTCCACCTAATAAATACTCCCAAAATCGTTCTATATCTAAAACAGTAGTAAATGCTCCTCCTGCACCGGTTCCTTTTACATCTACACTATAAATATTTGTATAAAACTCCCCACGTTTTTCATCATAAATATATGCATTTGCACATTTAGCAGGAAGTCTATCAAGTTCATAATATCCTGTGTCTAACATGCTACAAGGATTAAAAACATGTTCTAATAAGTATTTATCAAATAGAAGGCCTGTTACCTTTTCAATTATTAAGCCTAATATGACAAATCCAGTATTATTGTATTGAAATTTTTCTCCTGCTGAATACCTCATAGGCTTATTTATAAAAAGTGGAATTAAATCAGTGCTAGTTCTGATTTTATAATTAGGATAATCACGCCACAACTCATCATATTCTTCCATTATGCTTTCATCAAAATAATCAGGAATTCCTGAGGTATGACATAATAATTGTCTAACTGTAATATCTTTATCGATATTCCTTAAATCAAAATCCAAAATATTACCGATAGTATCATCCAAATGCAGTTTCCCTTGCTCAACAAGTTGCAAAATTCCAACTGCCACAAAAACCTTTCCAGCAGAAGCTGTTGCAAATTTGGTACAAACGTCATTTTCTATTTTATTGGGTAAATCAGCATATCCATAAGATTTTTGAAAAACTACTTCTCCACATTTCTTTACAGAGATACATCCACTAAAATCCGTTTCTATTATATTGTCTATTCCCATGTTTTTCTCCTTTTTTACCACAAGTTTTAAATAAATAGTGTTAGTGTTGCCTAACGTTTTGTTGTTCCCGACGTTCCTGAACTGGACCCTCAGAGCCCTTCTTCTCAGGCGGCCCTATGTGTTAGGATAGTTGTCGTATAGAAAAAAGTGTATAATAAAACTACGACAATAACCTGAGGAGAATTGATATGCCAAAAAACAACAATA